>JBIIMU010000223.1:0-5029 GCA_044337845.1 Pirellulales bacterium
CAGTCTGCCTCGGCTGCCTGTCGTGGGCCCAGGGGTCGGTTGCCCTGGCGGCCGCCGTCTACGCGACGTTCGGAACAACTCCAGGGTCCAGCGGCTATGAGTACGGATTCGGCACGTTCGACCTGGCCAATCCGACCGGCAGCCCCGGCGCCTACACCTATGCATGGACGACGCTCAGGAGTCCCGCCGCAGCGGTTCTGGCCAACGTGGCCATGGAGCCTGGCAGCGGCTCGATGGTGGTCGAGTACGAGTTTTCGCAGTTCCGCTCGATCTCCACGGCCGGTGTCCTTTCGGGCAGTCTCGGTCCCACCTCGGCGTACTGGGGTATGGCGTTCGACACGGCCGGTGACCTGTACGCCTTCAGCCCGAACGGAGCGCCGTGGCTGAACCTCGATCCGGCGAACGGCCAGGTGTTGACGGAGGGTGGGCTGGTGGGCGATGTGGCCGCCAACGACATCTACTCCACGTTCGGCGGCAATCTCGCCGCTCGGCCAGCCGGAGGTTTCTTCATGGTCAACCAGAGCACCGTGCCCGAACTCGTCAGGTTCGGCCTGGCGGACCCGGATGCCGCCACCCTGCTCACCGGCACGTTCGCCGGGACGGGCTTCGACCCCCTGGAGTCGGGACTGTCGTTGTTTGCGAGCGGCTCGTCGCTGTTTCTGCTCTCGGGATCGAGCCTGTTCTCGGTCGATGAGTCGAACGCGGCGCTCACGAAGCTCGGTGACGTCTCGGGGCTGCCCGGCAACTTCGCCGGCTTCACCGGCGCGACGTCCCTCGTCGTCGCCGTGCCGGAGCCGGCCACGTTGGGGCCGGTGGCGTGCGGCGGAACTCTGATGGCCGCCCGCCGGCTCCGGCGGAGCCGCCGCTCGGGGGCGGTGGCTCGCAGCCGGTGACTCGACAGTGAAAGGGCCATCCGGGCGCGTCACTCGCTCGGGCCGGCCGCCGCCACCTCGCTCGTCACCGACTCGAGGTACTGCCGGAAGTTGTGGGCGAAGAGGCCCGCGAGCTTCCGCGCCGTCACGTCGTAGGCGGCCTTGTCGGTCCAGGTGTTCCGCGGCACGAGCACCTCCGGCGGCACCCCCGGGCAGGCCGTGATCGCGTCGAGCCCGAACACCTCGTCGGCCTCCGCGGGGGCCGACCGCAACTCACCGGAGTGGATGGCGTCGATGATCGCCCTGGTGATCGAGAGCTTCATCCGCTTCCCGATGCCGTAGGAGCCGCCGCTCCAGCCCGTGTTCACGAGCCAGACGTGGGTCCGGTGCCGCCGGATCTTTTCGGCGAGCAGGCCGGCGTACTTCATCGGGTGCCAGACGAGGAACGGTCCGCCGAAGCAGGGCGAGAACGTGGCCTGCGGCTCCGTCACGCCCATCTCCGTGCCCGCCACCTTCGCGGTGTAGCCGCTGATGAAGTGATACATCGCCTGCGCCGGCGAGAGGCGGCTCACCGGTGGCAGCACGCCGAAGGCGTCGCAGGTGAGGAAGATCACGTCGGTCGGATGGCCGGCCACGCATGGGATCTTCGCGTTGCGGATGAACTCGATCGGGTAGGCCCCGCGGGTGTTCTGCGTGATGCTCGTGTCGTGGAAGTCGACGTGGTGGCTGTCCTCGTCGTAGACGACGTTCTCGAGCACCGCACCGAAGCGGAGGGCCTGGAAGATGTCGGGCTCCGTCTCCGGGGCGAGGTCGATCGCCTTGGCGTAGCAGCCCCCCTCGATGTTGAAAATCCCCGAGTCGGCCCAGCAGTGCTCGTCGTCGCCGATGAGGAGCCGCTTGGGGTCGGCCGAGAGGGTCGTCTTGCCCGTGCCGGAGAGGCCGAACAGGAGCGACGAGGCCTCCGTCTGCCGGTCGGCCGTGGCCGAGCAGTGCATCGAGAGGATGTTGCGCTTGGGGGCGAAATAGTTGAGCATGGTGAACACGCCCTTCTTCATCTCGCCGGCATACTCCGTGCCCAGGATCACCAGCTCCTTGGTCTCGAGCGAGAGGTCGATGCTCGTCTTCGACGTCATGCCGAGCGTCCGTCGGTTGGCCGGGAAGCGGCCGGCGTTGTAGATCACGGCATCGGGGTCGCCGAACTCCGCCAGCTCCTCCTTCGTGGGCCGGATCAGCATCGTGTGCATGAACAGCGCGTGGTAGGGCCGCGAGCAGATCACGCGGACCTTCAGGCGGTGCTGCGGATCCCAGCCGGCGAAGGCGTCGACGCAGTAGAGGATTTCGCGGGTGTTGAGGTAGTCCTTCGCCCGCTCGAGGTTGATCAGGAAGCTGTCGTCGTTGATCGGCAGGTTCACGCTGCCCCACCAGACGTCCTTCTCCGAGGCGGGGTGCCGCACGATCCGCTTGTCCTTCGGGGAGCGGCCCGTCTTCTCGCCGGAGTAGGCGATGAGGGCGCCGGAGTCGGCGATGGCGCTGCGGGCGTCGATGCGGAGGGCCTCGGCATAGAGTTCGGCCGGGGCGAGGTTGCGGCGGACGTCGGCGACGGTGATGCCGTGGGCGGAGAGGTCGATGCGGCGCATGCGGTGGGCTCCGGGGGCGGGCGAGTACGGGCCGACATCGTATCCGGATCGGTTCCCGGCGGGGGCTCAGCCCGGTTGACAAAGAAGTGCACATAAGTACACTCCTTGGAAAAGGCTGTCCTCGTGGTTCGGGATTTCGATGGACGCCATGCCGCGGCTACACTCGCGGCATGGCCACCGCTCCTGACAAACGAGCCGACGGGCACGGCACGACCGAGCCGACCGTCGTGACGTTCGGCTTCGATGTGCTCGACCGAGTGGAGCAGGCGGTGGCCATGGTGAAGGAACGGATGCGGCGGTCGGTGTCGGCCCTGGAGCGGGCGGGCATCCCCTATGCGGTCGCCGGCGGCCATGCCGTGGCAGCGTGGGTGGCGCGGATCGATCCTGCGGCCGTTCGCACCACGGTGGACGTCGACCTGCTGATCGCACGCGACGACCTCGAGCGGGCCACGGCGGCGCTGGCGGAGGTCGGCTTCGTGCATGCGTTCACGTTTGGCGTTCACATGTTCCTCGACGGCCCTGCGGGCAAGCCCCGGGAGGCGGTGCATCTCGTGTTCGCCGGTGAGCTGGTGAAGCCGCACGATCCGGTGCCGGCGCCCGACCTCGCCGCGGTCGACGACCGGGAGGGCTATCGGATCGTCGATCTCGACCGCCTCGTCGTGATGAAGCTGACAGCGTTTCGCCTCAAGGATCGAGTGCATCTCCTCGACATGATCGACGTGGGGCTGATCGATGCCGGCACGCTCGGCCGCCTGCCGGAGCCGCTTCGGCCCCGCCTCCAGCAGCTGCTCGACAGCCCGGACGGTTAGGGGCCCGTTGCCGGTTCGCGGGCGCGGGTCTAGACTTTCCAATGTCAGGAGAGAGTCGCAAGACCGCCGAAGGCTGAACGCTCAGGCAAACGGACTGACGACAGACCTGCTGGAGAGCGACGCCGCACGCCGCCGGCGTCCACCGAAGGGGCAAGCCCCGGGCCGATGCCCGGAGTGAATCTCTCAGGTTCCAGGACAGCAGGGTTCCGAGCCCATGTCACCGTCGCTGCCGCGATGGTGATCGAGGAACCCCGCCATGTCGCCCACGCTCGCCCCCGCTGCTCCGCTGCCGTCGTCCGGTCCGGCGTCGCCGCTCGATGCCCTCGAGAACCAGGCCGAGTTTCGCGGCCGTCACATCGGCCCATCGCCTGAGGATCGCGCGGCCATGCTGGCCGCCGTCGGCGCCACGTCGCTCGACGACCTCCTCGCGGGCATCGTGCCGGCGAGCATCGCGCGGCACACCGCGATGCACCTGCCGGCCCCGGTCACCGAGGCCGCGGCGCTCGAGGAGCTCAAGGGCATCGCCGCGCGGAACCTCCTGCTCAAGAGCTTCATCGGCCAGGGCTACCACGCCTGCCACACGCCGGGCGTGATCCTGCGGAACATCCTCGAGAACCCCGCCTGGTACACCGCCTACACGCCCTATCAGGCGGAGATCAGCCAGGGCCGGATGGAGGCGATCGTCAACTTCCAGACGATGATCTGCGACCTCACGGCGATGCCGATCGCGAATGCCTCGCTGCTCGACGAGGCGACGGCCGCCGCCGAGGCGATGACGCTCGCGAAGCGGGCCGGCGGGTCGGCGAGCCGGGCGTTTCTCGTGGATGCGGGCTGCCATCCGCAGACGATCGAGGTGCTCCGCACCCGTGCCGAGCCGCTCGGCATCGAGGTCGTGGTCGGCGACGCGGCGGCGCTCCTCGACGCCACCGACTGCTTCGGCGTGCTCGTGCAGGTGCCGGCCACCGACGGCCGCGTGCACGACTGGCGGGGCTTCGTCGAACGGGCCCGCACCCGGAAGGCCGCGGTGGTCGTGGCGGCCGACATCCTCTCGCTGGCGCTGCTCGCGCCGCCCGGGGAATGGGGGGCCGACATCGTGGTGGGCAACACGCAGCGGTTCGGGATGCCCATGGGCTGCGGCGGGCCCCACGCCGCCTTCCTCGCCTGCCGTGACGAGTTCAAGAGGTCGCTGCCGGGCCGGCTCGTGGGCGTGAGCATCGACACCCACGGCCGCCCCGCCTACCGGCTCGCGCTCCAGACCCGCGAGCAGCACATCCGCCGCGAGAAGGCCACGAGCAACATCTGCACCGCGCAGGTGCTGCCGGCCGTGGTGGCGAGCATGTATGCCGTCTACCACGGTCCCGAAGGGCTCGCGCGGATCGCCCGCCGCGTGGCCACCTATGCCGCGATCCTCGCCGCCGGCCTCGAGCGGCTCGGCTGCCGCCTCAGGCACGCGCACACCTTCGACACGCTGGCCGTGGAGACCGGGCCGGGCACCGACGCCGTGCTCGCGCGGGCCCGCGCCGCCGGCATGAACCTGCGGCGGCTCGACGCCGCGACCGTGGGCATCGCGCTCGACGAGACGACGACCCGCGAGGATCTCGCCGCCCTGTGGGGCGTGTTCGCGGCCGACGGGGCTGCCGTGCCCGAGGTCGAGGCACTCGCCGACGCGGTGCCGCGGATCCCGGCCGCGCTCGCGCGCACGAGCCGGTTC
>JBIIMU010000224.1:0-5028 GCA_044337845.1 Pirellulales bacterium
GCGGCCGGCGACCTGCTCGCCGTGGAGCTCCATCGAAAGCGCCCAGTGCTCGCGGAGCACCTCCCGCTGCTCGTGGATGGTGGGCGGCGGCAGCGGTGGGTCGCCGGCGAGGAGGGCGAGCGTCTGCCGGAAGATCCACGGATTGCCGATGGCGCCGCGGGCCACGCTCACGGCGTCCACGCCGGTGGCGTCGAGCATGGCCACGCAGGCCGCGGCGGAGAACAGGTCGCCCGAGCCGATCACGATCCGCTGCCCGGCGTGCCGCTTCACGGCCGCCAGAAACTCCCAGCTGCTCGGGCCCACGTACTTCTGCTTCACCGTGCGGCCGTGCACCGTGATCGCCGCCGCCCCGCGGGCGAAGGCGCCGTCGAAGATGGTCCAGAAGTTGTCGAGGCTCGCGGGCGTGTCGTCGAGGCCGCGGCGCATCTTGAGCGTGACCGGCACGTGCGGCGGCACCGCGTCGCGGACCTTCGCGACGATCTCGAGCGCCGTCGCGGGCTGCGAGAGGAGGTAGCCACCCCGGCAGCGGCCCAGCACCTTCTTCACCGGGCAGCCGAAGTTGATGTCGATCACGTCGTAGCCCTCGGCCACGAGCCGCCGGGCGGCCGGGGGGAAGTCGTCGGGGTTGGAGCCCATCAGCTGGCCGCCGACGGGATGCTCCTCGGCGGCGACGGCCAGGCGGGCGAGGTTGCGGCGGTTGCTGCCGACCGTGGCCACGAACTGGTCGAGGAGCACCTCGCCGAGCGAGTAGGCGGCGCCGTGCCGGCGGGCGAGCACCCGCATGGCGCGGTCGCTGTAGCCCGAGAGCGCGGCCTGCACCACGGGCGACGCGAGTGGCACGCCGCCGATCGCCAGCGGCCGGGCGTGGATCGTCGCGTCGGTCACGTGAGCACCGGGCACATGTCGAACCACGTGCGTCCCTGCGCGGCCATCCATTCGAAGCTGGACAGCGGACCCCAGTCGCCGGGCTCGTAGCCGTCGGGCGGCGGCAGCGCCGGTGCAGCCCACGCCGCCACGAACGGGTCGATGATCTCCCACGACTTCTCCACCTCGTCGGCCCGCGCGAAGAGGCTGGCGTCGCCCTCGATGACGTCGAGCAGGAGCGGCTCGTAGGCCTCGGGCAGCCGGCCGGCGAAGCGGCGGGAGTAGCTGAAGTCGAGGTCGGTCAGCCGCAGGTGCATGCCGGCGCCCGGCACCTTGGTGTGGAAGTGGAGCTGGATGCCTTCGGCGGGCTGGATCTGGATCACGAGCCGGTTGGCCTCGCGGGCCAGGGCGGGCGTGCCGTTGGCGAACAGCTCCAGCGGGGGCTGGCGGAAGCCGATCACGATCTGGGTGGTGCGGCAGCTCATCGCCTTGCCGCTCCGCAGGTAGAAGGGCACGCCCTGCCACCGCCAGTTGTCGATCTCGAGCCGGATGGCGCCGAAGGTGGCCGTGCGGCTGTCGGCCGGCACCCCGGGCTCCTGCAGGTAGCCGCGGTACCGGCCGCGGATCCCCGCGGCCGCGGCATCCGCGGGATCGAGCGGACGGATCGCCTCGAGCACCTTGACCTTCTCGTTGCGGACCGCGCTGGCGTTGAACCGGGCGGGCGCCTCCATCGCCGTGACCATCAGCAGCTGGAGAAGATGGTTCTGGAACATGTCGCGGAGCACGCCGGCCGTGTCGTAGTAGCCGCCCCGCCGGCCCACCGGCACCTCCTCGGCCACGGTGATCTGCACGTGGTCGACGTAGCGGCGGTTCCAGACGGGCTCGAAGATCGTGTTGGCGAACCGCAGCGCGAGGATGTTCTGCACCGACTCCTTGCCGAGGTAGTGGTCGATGCGAAACACCTGGCTCTCGCGGAACACCGTGTGGATGTGCGCGTTGAGCGCCTGGGCCGTGGCGAGGTCGGTGCCGAACGGCTTCTCGACGACGATCCGGCGGGCCCCGTGTTCCTGGGCCGCCATGCCGTGGGCCCCGAGCGCCGACACGACCGGCTCGTAGAACTGGGGCGCGGTGGCGAGGTAGTAGATCCGGTCGGCGGCGCCGGCCTCGAGTTCCTGCAGCCGCGACTCGAGGCGGGCGATGTCGGCGGCGACACCGATGTCGCCGGGCTGATAGTGGATCGACGCCGCGAATCGATCCCACGACTCGGCATCGAGCGGGCCGCAGTCGCAGTGCTTCGCCGTGGTCTCGCGGAGGCTGGCCCGCCACTCGGCGTCGGACATCGGCGTCCGCGAGAAGCCCACGATCCGGGTCGGCTCGGGCAGCGCCCCGGCCCGGCGGAGGTTGTAGAGCGCGGGCACGAGTTTGCGGCTCGTGAGATCGCCCGACGCCCCGAAGATCACGATGGTGTGGGGCATGGTGTGGCCAGAGGATGGGATGGATGACCCCGCCGCCGCGAGGTCAGATGCTCATGCCGGTGAAGCCGCCGTCGACGTAGACCTCGGCACCCGTGATGAAGCTCCCGGCCACGGGGGCGCAGAGCAGGATCGCGGCGCCGAGCAGCTCCTCGGGGTTGCCGAAGCGGCCCATCGGCGTCTTCCCCATGATCGAGGCGATCCGCTCCGGCGAGAGGATCTTCTTGTTCTGCTCGGCCGGGAAGAAGCCCGGGCAGAGCACGTTGACCCGCACGCCCTTGGGAGCCAGCTCCCGGGCGACGTTCTTGGTGTAGTTGACCACCGCGGCCTTCGACGCCGAGTAGATGAACACCCGGGAGAGCGGCTTGTCGGCCGACACGCTGCCGATGTTGAGGATCGCGCCGCCGCCGTGCTCGGCCATGTGGGCCCCGAACACCTGGCAGCCGATGTGGGTGCTCTTGAGGTTGGTGTCGATCACCTTGGCGAAGTCGTCGTCGGGAATGTCGAAGTAGGGCACCGACGAGTTGACGCCCGCGGAGTTGACGAGGATGTCGGCCTTGCCGCGGGCGTGGACGGCGGCCTGGAGCAGCGCCTTCACGCTCTCTCGGTCGGTGGCGTCCACGCTCACGAACGTGCCGTCGCCGCCGGCGGCCCGGATCGCGTCGACGCGGGCCTCCCCGCGGTCGGCGCCGCGGCCCGCCACCACCACGAACGCTCCGGCGCGGCCGAGCCCCTCGGCGAGCGCCCCGCCGAGCACGCCGGTGCCGCCGACCACCACGGCCGTGCGGCCGGCGAGCGAGAACATGCCTTCCAGGAATGCGTTGGCCATCGCGGCGGGTCTCCTCAGCCGACCGGTTTCCGGAGCTCGAGCCACTCGGTGTGGTACGTGCCGGGCTTGTCGGTGCGTTGGTAGGTGTGGGCTCCGAAGTAGTCCCGCTGCGCCTGGAGCAGGTTGGCGGGCAGGTCGGCGTGGCGGTAGCCGTCGTAGTAGGCCAGCGCCGCCATGAAGGCCGGCACCGGCACGCCGATCGTGGCCGCCGAGGCGACGACGTGCCGCCAGGAATCCTGGGCGTCGGCGAGCGCCTCGGTGAAGTACGGGGCGAGCATCAGGTTCTCGAGGTCCGGCGCCGCCTTGTAGGCGTCGTGAATCCGCTCCAGGAACTGGGCGCGGATGATGCAGCCGCCCCGCCACATCATGGCGATCGCGCCGTAGTCGAGCGGCCAGTCGTGCTCCTTGGCCGCCGCCGCGAGCTGCACGAATCCCTGGGCGTAGCTGGCGATCTTGGAGGCATAAAGCGCCCGGCGGACCTGCTCCACGAAGGTGTGCCGGTCGCCGTGGTTGCGCTTGTCGGGGCCCTTGAGGACGGTGCTGGCCCGCACGCGGGCCTCCTTGAGGGCCGAGAGGCAGCGGGCATACACCGCCTCGGTGACGAGCGTGCTCGGCACGCCGAGGTCGAGGGCGAGCTGGCTCATCCACTTCCCCGTGCCCTTTGCGCCGGCCTTGTCGAGGATCAGATCCACCATGAACGCGCCGGTGTCGGGATCCTTCACGGTGAAGATGTCACGGGTGATCTCGATCAGGTAGCTGTCGAGCTCACCGCGGTTCCAGTCGTCGAACACCTTGGCGAGCTCGGGGTTGGTCAGCCCGGCGCCATGCTTCAAGAGCGAATAGGCCTCGCAGATCAGCTGCATGTCGCCGTATTCGATGCCGTTGTGGACCATCTTCACGTAGTGGCCCGCACCGCGGGGGCCCACCCAGTCGCAGCAGGGAATGTCGCCGCGCGGGCCCACCTTCGCCGCGATCGCCTGGAAGATCGGCTGCACGAGCGGCCAGGCGGCCTGGGAGCCCCCGGGCATCAGGCTCGGGCCCTTGAGCGCGCCCTCCTCGCCCCCCGACACGCCGGTGCCGATGTAGAGCAGGCCCGCCGCCTCCACTTCCTTCGTGCGGCGTTCGGTGTCGGAGTAGAGCGTGTTGCCGCCGTCGATGATCACGTCGCCCTTGGAGAGGAGCGGGGTCAGCGTCGCGATGAGGTCGTCGACCGCGGGGCCGGCCTTGACCATCATCAGCACCTTGCGCGGCGGCTTCAGGGCGGCGACCAGGTCCTGGAGCGTGCGGCAGCCGACGACGTGCGGCTGCTTGCCGCGGCCGGCGACGAACGCGTCGGTCACGCTCGTGGTGCGGTTGTAGACGGCGATCGAGAAGCCGCGGCTGGCGATGTTGAGGGCGAGGTTCTCGCCCATCACGGCCAGGCCGATCAGACCGATGTCGCACGTCGCCTGCTTGCTCATCCTGCGGGGGCTCCTGTGGGGCCGGCGGCGGGCGGCCGCGGCCGGAGGGTGGGAATCTGATCCGGTGCCGCAGACTATATCGGCGAGTCTCGGGCGGAACCAAAGGGCCGCTTCCGGCCTCGGGAAACGGAAAGGACTGAAGCCGCGGGGCGGTCCCGTCCGATTCCTAGGCATGACCGGCGGGACCGCGTTTGGCGGAACAGCCGGCAGCGTCCCCGCGACAGGCACAACTTGACCAGTTCGCCCATGGTGCCGTAGCGTAAAACGTGCTCGAAGACGGCTCCGTAGCCAAGTGGCTAAGGCAGCGGATTGCAAATCCGCCATCGTCGGTTCGACTCCGACCGGAGCCTCTCAACAGAAGACCCCCGCGAAGTCCCGGATTTGCCGGGCTTCGCGGGGGTTT
>JBIIMU010000225.1:0-5015 GCA_044337845.1 Pirellulales bacterium
CCGCGGCGGCCCCGGCACCGGCGGCGGGACACTTCCATCCCAAGGGCAAGGCTCCGTCCGAGTTCACCAAGGCGGTGCTGCGGAAGGCGAAGCAGTCGCTCCCGTTCGCCGACACCCGCGACTTCGACGAGCAGCGGCGCGGCCTGATCGCCCGCATGCCCGAGATGCAGATCAAGAACGACGCGGGCGGGGTCGCCTGGGACATGACGCGGTTCCAGTTCCTCGACCAGCAGGACGAGTTCGATTCGGTGCATCCCTCGATGCACCGCATCGGGCAGCTCAACAACAACTACGGCCTCTACGAGGTCATTCCCGGCATCTACCAGGTCCGCGGCCTCGACCTCGCCCAGACGACGTTCGTCCGCGGCAAGACCGGCTGGATCGTGTTCGACTGCCTCGTCACCGCCGACGCCATGCGGGCCGCCTGGAAGCTGTTCCAGGAGCACACGGGAGAGGGGCTGCCGGTCACGGCGGTCATCTACTCGCACTCCCACGGCGACCACTGGGGCGGCGTCCGTGGCGTCGTGGACGAGGCCGACGTTCGCGCCGGCAAGGTGCAGATCATCGCCCCCCGCGCCTTCATGGACTACTCGATCTCGGAAAACGTGTTCGCCGGCAACGCGATGAATCGGCGGCTGTTCTACCAATACGGCGTGCTGCTGCCGGTGGGCCCCTACGGCTACGTCACGCAGGGGCTCGGCCACGGCATCTCCCGAGGCACGTCGGGCCTGATCGCCCCGACCCGGATCGTGGAGAACGACATCGAGGAGTTCGAGGTGGACGGCGTGCGGATGATCTTCCAGAACACGCCCAACACCGAGGCCCCTTCGGAGATGAACACCTACATCCCCGACCTGAAGGCCCTCTGGATCGCCGAGAACGTCTCCGCCACGCTCCACAACATCTACACGCTCCGGGGCGCCCTCGTGCGCGACGCCCTCAACTGGTCGAAGTACATCAACGAGGCGCTCTACCGCTTCGGCCAGGAGGCCGTGGTGATGTTTGGCGCCCACCACTGGCCGCGGTGGGGCAACGACCGCGTCCAGGAGATCCTCCGCGGCCAGCGGGATCTCTACGCCCACTTCAACAACCAGGTGCTCCACCTCGCCAATCAGGGCGTGACGGTCAACCAGATCCACAACGTGTACGAGCTGCCGAAGAGCCTCCAGCAGCGGTGGGACTGCCGCGGCTATCACGGCTCGGTGCCGCACAACGCCCGGGCCGTCGTCAACCGCTACCTCGGCTACTGGGACTGCAATCCCGCCACGCTCATTCCCCTCTCGCCCGAAGACTCGGCCCCGCTCTACGTGGAGATGATGGGGGGCGCCGAGACGATCATCGCCAAGGCCCGCGGCCTGCACGACCGCGGCGACTACCTGCTCGCCAGCGAGATCCTCGACAAGCTCGTGCACGCCGAGCCGAAAAACCAGGCGGCCAAGGATCTCCTCGCCGATGTCTTCGAGCAGATCGGCTACCAGCAGGAGAACCCCGGCCTCCGCAACAGCTTCCTGGCGGGGGCCTACGAACTCCGCGAGGGTGTGCCGGAAGGGGCCTCGCCCAAGTCGAGCGGCCCCGACGTGATCCGGGCGATGAGCACCGAGCTGTTTCTCGACTTCCTCGGAATCCGCATGGACAGCCGCAAGGCCGAGGGGATGCGGTTCACGATGAACCTGCTCACGCCCGACAACGGCGAGACGTTTCTCGTGGAGCTCGAGAATGCCACGCTCACGAACCTGCCGGGGTTCCTGGCGAAGAAGCCCGACCTCACGCTCACGATCAACCGCGCCGACCTCGAGCAGACGATGACGGGCGCCAAGACGCTCGAGGCCCAGATCAAGGACGGCACGGCGAAGGTCGAGGGCGACGTTTCGATCCTCGCCAAGCTCGCCGCCACGATGGTCGACTTCGACCCGCGGTTCGAGATCCTGCCCGGCACCCGCGGCCGCGAGGAGCTGCTCCACGCCGACGCCTTCGAGGCGGTGCCCGGCAAGACGATCCCCGAGTGAGCGGCGTCTCGCCCGCAGGGTCTGCGTGACCGGAATCCTCGACGCCATCGGCACGATCCGCCGATGAATAGCCCAGAGGAGTGGTCTCGAAGGCGGTGGCGGTCTGCGCGGAGGTTGCCGGCGCTGCCCTGTCTTCCTCGACGGCCGCATCCATTCCAGCCTGGGCGGGTGGCGGTGCATGGAGAACCTTCGCGTCATGCCCCTGCGGGTGCGAGAGCGGTGTGGCTTCGGCGCCGGCAGCTGCTGCCTGGTGCTCGCCGCCGGTCTTGCCTTCCTCGCCGGGTCGGGCTGGATCGCCGAGGCTGCCGAGGAGCCCCCTGCGGCTGACGTTGCTGCGGAGGCGATTCCGCCGCCCCTGCCCGAGGAGTGGGAGGCCGAACTCGCCGCGCAGGCGTCGTCGTGCACGAGCTGCACCGGCGGCGGCTCCGACTGGGCGGACAGCCGGTATCGCGCGACCTACGACAACGGCTTCGCGATCCTGCCGAACGATCCCGCGCGGAGCCCGTTCTCGCTCACGATCCGCAACCAAAACATGTTTCGCTACGACGGCTTCTCCCGCGCGGAGCCGTCGTGGACCGACAGCGCGGGCAACGTGTATCCGATCAACAACTCCAACTACTTCGGCATCCCCCGTGGCCGGCTGATCTTCGCGGGCAACGCGCTGGCGCAGGATCTCTCCTACCTGCTCAACATCGACTACAACACCGTCACCAGTCAGCCGATCGGCTTCCGCGCGTTCTGGTTGAGCTACCGGTTCAGCGACGCCCTGGAGCTCTACGTGGGGCAGTCGAAGGTGCCGGGATCCCGCGAGTGGATCGAGAGCGCCTTCGCGCCGCTCCAGAGCGCCGACCGCACGATGGCGACCACGTTCTTCCGTCCCAGCTTGAGCCAGGGCATCTGGGCCATCGGCGAGCCGCTCGAGGGCCTGTATTACCACGCGATGATGTCCAACGGGTTCAACACCCTGAACCTGCAGCCGGAGGCGCTGAACAACCGCTTCGCGTGGTCGGGTTCGACCTGGTGGGAGCCCTGGGGCGACTTCGGCCGCGGCTACTCCGATCTCCAGCACCACGACGAGGCCGCCGTGCGGCTGGGTGCCTCCTACACCTACGCGCTGGGCAGCGGCAGTCAGTCCGCGAGCGACGCCGTGGAAAACTCCCCGATCCGGCTCTCCGACGGCACGATCATCACCACGCCGAACGCGCTCGGGCCCAACGTGACGCTCACCTCCTACGACGTCTCGCTGGCGGCGATCGACTGGGCGTGGAAGTATCGCGGCGTGGGGCTTTCCACGGAGATCTACTTCCAAGACCTGCTCGGCCTCCAGGGCACCGGCCCCCTGCCGATCACCTCCACCTCCGCCTTCGGCGGCTTCATCAAGGGGGGCGTGTTCGTGGTGCCGCAGGAGACCGAGATCTACGCCCGGAGTTCCTACGTCACCGGCGCCTACGGCTCGGGCTACGAGCTCGGCGGCGGCTTCAACCGGTTCTTCCTGCCGGGAAAAGACAACCTGTTCTTCACGCTGGACGCCGCCTGGCTGCAGAACTCGCCGGCCGGCCAGAACCGAACCGGATTCGTCGCCGGCCAGACCGGCCTGCTCGTTCGCGCTCAGATCGTGGCCGTCTTCTGAGTGTGCGATCCATGAAGACCACCTGCTTGTCGATCGTCGCGGGCCTGCTCGTCGCGGGAATGGCGGCGCACGCACGGGCCCAGGATGTCGGCGGCAGCCGCGAGCAGGTCGTCACGGAACGGCTGGCGCATCCCTACTCGATCGATCTGCTGCCCGATGACCCGGCCCCGCCCCCCTTCGAGGCGGCTCCCGAGTCGGCCGCGGCGCGATCACGATCGACGACGGACCCGCCTGCCACGACAGCCGCCGATCGCTTCGGCCCCAAGACGGTGACCGGCGACGCCTTCGACCGCCTCTTCTCCACGAAGGACTCCGGGATCACCTTCGGGGGCCGGGTCACGCAGTTCGGCTTCGGGCTCGAAGGGGGCATCGATCAGCCGGTTCCCTTCCCGCTCGAGGATGGCAACGGCTTCGTCTACACCGGCCGCAGCGAATACGACGCCGTCTTCGATCTCGAGAAGTTCGGCGGACTGCCGCACGGGCGGCTGCTCGTACGGGCCGAACAGTGGTATGGCCAGTATGGCAACGTGTCGCTGCGGGCGGGCACGTTCACGCCGGTGGTGTTTCCCGCCCTCTTGCCGCCGCGGCCCAACGATCCCGGCGTGCCCTACATCACCAACTTCCTCTTCACGCAGCCGCTCTCGCCCAACTGGGTCGTTTTCGGCGGCAAGAAAGACGTGCTCGGCTCGTTCGATCAAGACATCTTCGCCGGCGGCGACGGCACCGACCAGTTCGTCAATCAGGCCCTGATCGCCAATCCGCAGTTCCTGCTCGGCATGCCCTACTCGTTCTTCACGGCCGGAATCGTCTCACCACGCGACTGGGGCGGGATGGCGATGTTCGTGATGGATCCCAAGAACCGCACCGCCGACTTCATGCAGTTCGGCGACCTGTTCAACCAGGGCATCATCATCGGCGGCGAGATCAAGGCGAAGACGCGGTTCTTCGGGCTACCGGGGCAGCAGCACGTCGGCGCCGTCTGGAAGCATCAGGAGCAACTCGATCTACGGTTTGCGTTCGCGCCGCCTGAGCCGGGATATGAGCCGGGCTATGGGACTCCGAGCACCGGTCCGCGGACGTTGTGGGATTCCTGGCTCGTCTACTACGGCTTCGACCAATACTTCGTCCGCTACACGGAGCAACCGGACCGCGGCTGGGGCGTGTTCGGCCGAGCCTCGGTCGGTGACGGTAATCCCAACCCGGTCCAATACTTCCTGAGCACCGGTCTAGGCGGCTTCAGCCCCTTGGGAGGACGACGCGGTGACACGTTCGGGATTGGCTGGTTCTTGGTGGGGGCGAGCGATCAGTTCGGCCCGGTACCCAGCGCTCTCTTCGGACCGCGCGACGGCCAGGGGGTGGAGTGGTTCTATAACATTCAG
>JBIIMU010000226.1:0-4994 GCA_044337845.1 Pirellulales bacterium
CGCTCGCGGTCCCCGAGGTCGGGAGGGCCGATCGTGCCGTCTTCATCGACGGCCACCGCCGACGTCACGGAACAGATCCACCGCTGTCCGGCCCAGGCGGCATCGCCCGCCAGGAGGTTCGCCGCCAGGGTCATCACGAAGAGTCTCGTTGCCGTCGTCACCACGGAATCGCTCCTTGTTGGTCGGTGTGTCGGTCGTGATCGCTGGGTCTCGGGTCGCCGCCCGTCGGGGGCCGTCACGCTGCTACCGCACCGTGTAGCCCTTGGCCTCCATGGCCGCCATGAAGTTGCGGTTCCAGGTGGCGAACTGCTGCTGGTACGCCGCCACGGCCGCGTCGGACGCGCCGCCCGCGGCCTTCATGGCCCGCCGCGACCGCACGCCGCCCGTCAGGCCCAGCGACGTGGCACCGATGGCCGCGCCCTTGCCGGCGTCGCCGGCGATGGCACCGATCGCGGCGCCCGCGAGCGCCCCGCCCGCTCCGCCCTTGAGGGCACCGCCCCGCGACGCGCCGGCCGACGCGGCCGCGGCGCTCGTCTGCTGATCGAGGACGGTCTTCGCCTGATACGGATCCCAGCGCGTCTGCTGCGTGGCCCAGTCGTAGGCCGCGGCCTCGTCGGCCTTCTGCTGCTCGGGGCTCTGCCCCTTCGCGGGGAAGATCGCCAGGTTGCCCGGGTTGGTGCTGAGCGACGGGGGCCCGGCGTGCGCCAACGTGGCGAACACCGCCACGGCCACCATCACCACCACCGGCTTCGTGATCCGCTGAATCGTCGCGTGCATCGCGTGCTCCTCCATGAGTCGTGCGGGAGAGCGCGTGTCTTACCAGCCGTCGCGGCCGCGCGGGAAGACGAGTTCCCGCGCGACCGAGCAGCGCCGCGCCGCACGGCTGTGCAAAAGCCGTCACAAGTCACCGGTCGTACGGCTGACGCCGTCGCGCTTTCGGGTTGCGACGCCGCCGGGCCGCTCAGAACTTCTGGATCAGATCGAAGCCGAGCATCGTCTGCTGGTTGCTGATGCCGTCGTTGTACGGTGCCCGAGGGCCGCCGTAGGGGCCGCCGAAGAAGTCCCAGCGGAAGGCGGGCCGCATCAGGAAGTTGCCGGTGGGCGTCCAGTTCGGCCCGATCGTCAGCGAGTAGAAGTTGCCCGGCAGCGGCACGTGGTTGGGATTGCTCGGCCGGTTCAAGCCCACGCGGGTGCCGTCGGTGTCCTGAAACCACTCGAACCGCGCGCCCCACGACCAGGCGTCGCTGACGCGGTAGTAGAGATACTGGTCGATGCCCACCCAGAGGGCCGTGCCGCCGTCGGCGAGCCCCTTGGCCTGGGTGCCGAGCCAGTGGTGGAAGAGATACTCCCAGTTGTCGGCCGGCCGAGCCTCGAGGATCAGGCTGTAGCGGGTGCGGTTGGCCGAGGTGAGCGGAGGCGCCGGCTGGAACAGCGGCGAGAAGTCATTCCCCTCGTCGCCGCTGACGATCGCGAACGACGTGGCGAAGGAGTTGTCGTCGTTCCGGGCGCGGATGCGGCCGAGGAAGTTGGCCTTGCTGTAGGGCGAGGCGAGGCCGTTCCAGCCGTTCACGAGTCCGGCGTCGACCTCGACGTTGTCGGAGGCGTTCCAGTTGACGAGCCCGCCCCAGTGCGTGAAGGGGCCGGCGAACTGGTAGCTGTAGCTCCTCATGTAGAAGAAGTTGCCGACGGCCGGCACGCCCTCGTAGCCGACGATCGTGTAGAAGTGGCCGAGCTTGAGCGAGATGTCCTGGTTGCCGAGCTCCGTGTAGAGCTGCGGGATCGCCAGGCCGTAGTACTCGCCGCTGTTCCAGTCGCGCGGACCGGGATTCGTCTCCCAGCCGAGCGACATGGCGAGCGGAAAATCCTCGCCGTAGAGCAGGTCGGTGCGGGCCCCGATGCCGTTGGAGCCGTCGGTGGGGAGCGTCCGCTCGGCGATGATGTACACCTGGTTCATCATCGCCTCGTTGGCGCGATCGACGGCGTTGTACGGGCCGTTGAACTTGCTCGCCGGCACGCCGAAGTTGCCCACGAAGCCGCCTTCGACCCAGCCGTAGACGCCGCCCCGCTCGCGCTCGCCGAACAGGAACCAGTCCTGGCCCGACGGGATCACGCCCGTCATCACCTCGTCGACGAGCACGGGATCGAACGACTCGAACGACCCCGCCTGCCCGCGGCCCCCCACGAACCCCTCCTCCTGGGCGACCGCGACCGTGGTCGCCACCACGCCGGCCAGAGCCGCCCCCACCAACCGCCCCAGCCGTCCACCCACGAACCGCATGATGCCGCCTCCCGAGGATGCCAATCGCACCCCAGTCTTCGGCCGAACGACCGGCACATGCTTCGCGAACAGCACGACTCGAGAAAGAGTCACCCCTCGCCGCGCCGACGCTCGCGATCCGAAGGGACGCGGCGGACTGCGCCGTTTGCCCCGGCGGTCCGCCGGCCGCAAGGTCTGCCCAGCCCCTGTGCCTTTTCCGACGCCTGGAGCGGTCCTCAAGCGGCGGGACGGGTCGTACCGATGGCTCCTGTCGTGACGAGGGGGCAGATCATGACGAAGACGACGATTCGACGGGTGCTCGTCGGCGTGGTGACGGTCGCCGCGGCGGGAGCGGCGGCCGCGTCGGCCACGGCCCAGACCTACGGCATCGACTTCCGCAACACGCTGATGCCGGCGTCGGGCGGGATGGCGGGCACGAGCGTGGCCGCGCCTCAGGACTTCCTCTCGGCGATCAACGCCAACCCCGCGGCGCTCACGCAGTACGAGGGCACCCACTTCACGATCGGCGGCGCCTTCGCGGAGGCGACGGTCAACCTCGAACAGAAGGCCTCGCTTCCGCTGCTGGGCGTGGCCCCGTTCTCAGCCAAGAGCAGTACGCCGGGCGCCGTCGTGCCGGCGATCGGCGTGGCCCAGGAGGTCACCGGCCTCCCGCTCCCGACGACCGTGGGGCTCGCGGTGCTGGGGGCTGCCGGCGGCGGATCGAGCTACGTGCAGGAGCCCGCCAGCAACGCCACGGCGTCGTACCTGCTGCTGCTGCAGTTCGCGCCGTCGGTGGCGGTGGAGCTCACCGAGCGGCTGTCGATCGGAGCGACGATGTTCATCGGCGATGGCTACGCGTCGGGCCCCTTCGTGGGCACGAGCGGGATGACCAACGCCTACGCGCTACGGGGCGGCTTCGGCCTCGACTACGAACTCGGTGACGCCACCTGGCTGGGCGCCTACTACCAGAGCACGCAGGCCTTCCGGTTCGAGAACGAGGCGATCCTGTTTTCGGAGCGCCGCCCGCGCGACGTCGACATGGGCCTGCCGCAGCAGGTGGGCATGGGGATCGCGAACGAGTCGCTCCTGGATGGCAGGCTGCTCGTCGCGGCCGACGCGCTGTATCTCGACTGGCGGAGTGCAGCCCTCTTTCAGAACATCTATCGCGGCCAGTGGGTGATGCAGCTCGGCACGCAGTACCGGGCCACCGACCGCGTGAAGCTCCGGCTCGGCTACGCCCTCGCCCAGAATCCGATCGATCCCACGGTCGGCACCCGCGTCGCCGCGATCGACGTGCCCGGCGGCGTGCCCGCGGTGAAGTATCTCCAGGCGCAGTTCGCGATCATCAACGAGCACCGGATGGCGGCCGGCATCGGCGTGACCGACTTTCTGATGCGTGGGCTCGACCTCGACGCCTTCGCGGGCGGCATGTTTCCAGCGGGTGAGAGCCTGGGCGACGCGACCTACGTGAGCGTGGAGAGCTACTGGATCGGCCTCGGCTTCACCTGGCACTTTGACCGGTCGCCGGGGAGCAGTCGTCGCAGTGCCGGGTCGTGACGCGACCGTTGCACCACCCCTCCTGACCAGAGTCGAAGTCGTGGCGAACCACCGGTTGCCGGCCCTCGCCGCCGTCATGATCCTCGCGTGGACCGGGAGCGGCCTCGTGCCGGCCCAGGGGCCGGATCGTGGGGCGGGTCGCCGCGAGGAACTCGAGACCGACCGCGACTCGTTCACCTTCGCGCCCACGACCACGGGCGCCGACACGTCGATCCTCGAGGCGTCGTATTCGTTCATCGACAACCGGCTCGGGCCCGAGGCCCACAGCTTCCCGGAGGTGCTCGTGCGGCGGGGCCTGGGCGACCGGGTCGAGGCCCGGCTCGGGTTCAACTACGAGGCGGGCGGCCCGGGAACCGTGTCGGGCAGTGAGTTCGGCGGGGAGGACATCGAGACGGAGGAGGAGAGCCGGATCCTCTACGGGGCGAAGGTCGAGACCACCGACCAGGAGGGCTGGCTGCCGAGGTCGGCGGCCGTGGTCCAGGGCTACACGCCCGTCTCCGGGCCCTCGAACCGTTCGACGCTCGTGGTGGGCGAGTCGTGGGGCTGGCGATTCGCCAATGGCTGGGAGTGGACGTCGGCGATGCGGTACGGCACGGGCTTCGAGGAGCACGACGCCTTCAACCAGTGGGCCCCGTCGAGCGTGGTGAAGGTTCCCGTCGGCGAACGGTGGAACGTGCACGCCGAGTACTTCGCGATCTTCAGCAGCCAGAAGGAGATCCCGCTCAACATCCAGTACGCCAGTTTCGGGGGTCACGTGCTGGCGACGGAGGACCTCGAGATCGGACTCCGCGTGGGCTGGGGGCTCAACGACACCTCGCCCACCTTCTTCTCGAACGTGGGCGTGGGCTGGCGGTACTGACCGGCCCCGGGCCGGCCGGCGAACGGTATGCACAATCGGCCAGAAGGCGCGGTGACCGCAAGCGGGCCGTGCGCCGCTCCTTTTGTATTCTGATGCCGATGCACGTCTTCGACGACTTCGACGCCTGGGGGGATGCCATCAGCGGCGCGAGCCTGCGGCTGGTCTGTGACGCCGTCGATACGGGCGTGTGGGCGATCGGCGCCGCGGATCTCGGCGGCGTCATGCTCCAGGTCGCATCCGAAGGCGGCGGCAACCTGTGCGTCGGCGGCAACACCCACGAGGGCAGCCAGATCTTCGTGCCCCTGACCCGCACGGGTGACC
>JBIIMU010000227.1:0-4979 GCA_044337845.1 Pirellulales bacterium
CCCCATCTCCGTGCAAAGGAGTCCGCTCATGAACACCGGTACCGCCCTGTGCGGTCGGCAAGGTCCGACCGCGTGCTGGGCGCTGACGCAGGCCGATGTCCTGCTGTGCGCCCTGCCGATCGCCCTGTTTCTGTCGATCGTCTCGCTCGTCTGACCGTCGGTCTGTCGCTCGTCGCATCCGTCCCGTTCGTTTCCAGAGAGTCCCATGATTTCCCCGCTCGCTTCTTCGAAGGCCCCCGCGATCCGCGCTCTGTCGTCACTCGTCGCCGGCTGCGTGCTCGCGATGTCGGCCATCGCGATCGTCGTGATCGGTTGATTCGTCGATTGTTCGATCCTCAGCATCCGCGGCCATCCGGCCTCCATTCCCGAAAGTGATCCCATGAAGTTCTTCGGTTCGGCCCTGACGACGATCGCGTGGTCGTCCATCGCCCTTGTCTCGGTGGGCACGGCCTCCCGTGCCGCTGACATCGCCTATGGCGGTCTGGACCGCGGTGTGGTCACCGGGCTGGCGGGGATTCAGGACCTCGAGCCGGTCGATGCTGCCCCCGCCCGCCTGACGCCGACCGCCGCGTCGGCCTTCACGTTCACCACCGAGGCGCGGTCCTCGACGCCCGACGCCGAGCGTTCGCGGTCCTACGCCTCGGTCGACCCGTTCTCCGGCACGCGGGCGGTGCTGCCCCTGCTGGTTGCCGACCTCAGCCCGAATCGTTCTGCCGGCGTCCGGCCGCTGACCGGCCGCTCGGTCGGTGCTCGCCCGTCCCTGCCGTTGGCTCGACCCGAGAGCCGCTGAGCCGCCCTCGTACCCCATACTCCGTTCGAACACGTTTCATCCCGAGGATCACGATCATGCACCCCACCTCCATCGCCTCGCTGCGATCGATCGGCATCAACGAAATCGTCATCGTCGACGCCACGTGCGACCGCTACGGCGACTTCGTCCAGGCCGCTCAGGCCGGCGAGGTCGGGCTCCACTTCTGCGTCGATGGCCGGTCGGCCGTCCGGCTCGCCCGGCGATTCCGGGCCGACGCGTGGCTCGTGGCCTCCGAACTTCCGGACATGTCCGGCTTCGACCTGGTCGACATGCTCTCCTCGCACGTCCTGCAGGGAGACGTCGATCCGCTGCGGTCGGGTGCCCGGATCTCGCTGAACAGCGTCGGCCACGGCCGGCACTCGGGCATCTTCGTCGTCTCGGATTCCTACCGGCTCGAGGACGAGCAGCGGGCGCTGTCGTCCGGCGTCGCCGGCTACCTCGTCCGGCCGATCACGCTCGACGTCATCCGCGCCACGCGGCTGCCGGCGCCCGAAGTGGTTGCCGTGAGCTGATCAGGACGGGTTCTTCGTCTGCGATTCATCGTTGGAGGTCATCCCATGAGCCCCACTGCTCCCGTGCGGTCCATGTCTTCGGACGTGCCCAGCGTGGTCGTCGTCGACCCGCGATTCGACGCCTACAAGGCGCTCGCGGCCAGCGCCCGCCAGGGGCGGATCGACCTGCACCTGCGGTCGAGCGGATTCGAGGCGCTGCGGCTGGGCGATCGCGTGGAGGTCGACGCCTGGATCGTGGCGGCTGATCTCGACGACATGTCCGGTCACGACCTCGTGGAGCTGCTCCAGTCGCAGGCCGGTGGATCGCCGGTGGCGATGGTCATCGACGACGCCGACGGCCGCCGTCGCGTGCTGGCCGAGCAGGCCGCCGTCGAGGCGGGCGCCGACAAAGCGCTCTCGCATCCGATCAGCCTGCTCGATCTCGAGCGACTCCTGGGCCTGACGGCCGAGGAGCGGGCCCGCGAGTTCGTGGGCCAGCCCGGGCGTCGGCAGTACGTGACGCTGCCGGTGGGCGTCGGAGCGGCCGCCATCGCAATGGTCGTGTTGATGATGGGCTGAGGCCGCCGAGGCATCGTGCGGGCGGTGTTCCTGGCGCGGTTTCGGGGGTGGCTCATGGGTCGTTGCGCACGGGCGGCGTGCCTCTTTGCGGCCGCTTGGCTGGCCACCGGCCGGCCCGCACAGGCCCAAAACGACTGGCAGTTCCCCGATCCGTACTTCGGCGTGCTGGAACTGCAGAAGGATCTGCCGGCGCGTCCCCGTCCGCCACGCGTGCAGCCGCAGGCCCGGCCACCCGCGGATTCCACCGCGCGGACGAGGCCGAGGTTCTTCCGGCCGCGTCCCCGTTCCGCGACTCGGGCCGCCATGCCATGAGGCCGCCGCGGTCGTGCCCGCCGGACTTCCGCACGCTGGCCCTCCTGGGCGTCGTGTCGGCTCTCGTCGCCGCGCCGGCGATCGCGCAGACGCCCGTGGCCTTCCGGCAGCGACTCGATCGTTCGGCCGCATGGCAGGCCGTCTCCGGCGAGGTGCCGGCGATCGACGGCACGCGTGGACTCGGGAACGACGAGGCGGGCTTCTCGGCCACCTCCGGCATGCCCCCGGCCGGGTTCGACCCGTCCGCGAACGCGACCACGAACGTCGGCGGATTCACATTCGACCTCAACACCTTCCTCGGGGCGGGCGCGTACTACGACCACGCCACGCCGATCATCGGCCAGAACACGATCACCACGAACCTCGAGGCGGGGTACTTCTGGAACGGCCACGAGACGCTCCAGCACGTGGTGACCAACACCACCAACTTCATCTCTGGGACGACGGCATGGCAGGGATCGAACGTGGCGGCGAAGTACGACCGCCACGCCACCTGGGTCTCGATGCTGATCGGCGGCCGGCAGACCGTGGGAGGCGGGATCTACCAGGACGGCATCGCCTTCGGCACCGACCTGCGGGCTGCCGCGATCGCCTCGAACTGGATCTCGCCGGCGTACGCCCTGAGCTTCAATCTCTCGGTCGAGTCGTTCCTCGTGCCCTACGAGCGGACGTTCGGGGTGGCTGACGTCGTCAACTCGAGTTTCGGCATCACCGACCCGAGCGGCACCGAGGCTTTGTCGATCGTGATGGACGCCTACGCCTGGCAGAACCCCACCACCACCTACGTGGCCAGTGCGGGCAACATCGGCCCGGCAGCCAACACGGTGGGTTCCCCCGGCTCCGACTACAACGCGATCACGGTGGGTGCCCTGACCAACGCCAACTCCTTCGACCAGGTGGCGAGCTTCAGCAGCCGGGGACCGCAGGCCTTCGGCTACCTCGACGTCTCAGGGTCGGCGGTGGTCGTTGCGGGCGTCCGGGCGGCGGTGGACCTCGCGGCCCCCGGCACGGCGATCGTCAGCGCGTTCTGGGGCGGCCAGTCGGGCGGCAACAACCCGACGCTCACCAGTTCCACCAACCAGGGCACGCAGCCGGATCTCTATTCCAGCGAAATCGCCGGCACGAGTTTCGCCGCGCCGCTGGTGGCGGGCGGTGCGGCGCTGGTGACGAGCGCCGCCAAGACGCTCCCCGCCCTGTCGTCCAACCCGGCGGCGGCGCAGAGCGCGGTGGTGAAATCGCTGCTCCTCAACGGCGCCGACAAGACGGCCGGCTGGACGAACGGCCAGCAGAGCGTGACGGTGGGCGGCACGACCTACCTCCGCACGACCCAATCGCTCGACTGGGCGGCGGGCGCCGGCCGCCTGAACCTCGACACCACGTTCGATCTGCAGGTCAACGGCCAGACCGACGTGCCGGGCACCGCCACGGGCCCGCTGGGCACCGTCGCCCGGAGCGGCTGGGACTACGGCGTCGCGCGGCTCGGCACATCCAACGACTACGTGCTCGCCGGCCTGCTCACGGGGAGCAGCACGCTGACGACGACCCTCTCGTGGCTCCGCAACCGGTTCTTCGACTTCGCCACCACGGAGTACGCCGACGTGGCGCAGGCCGACCTCAATCTCTCGGTCTGGCAGCTCGACGGCACGAATGCCTTCACGACGCTCGTCGCCCGCTCGGAGAGCCTCTACAACACCGTCGAGCACCTCTCGTTCACGCTCCCGAGCACCGGTCGCTACGGCCTGCGGATCGAATACCCGCTCAACACGTTCGACAATACGGTCGGCGACGTCTGGGGTTCGGCCTCCTTTCCGCAGGACTACGCGCTGTCGTGGAGCGCCGTCCCCGAACCGTCGCTCACGGCGGTCGCCATGTCGGCGACGGCCATCGGGATGCTCGTCATCCGCCGCCGGCAGGCGCCGGGGTAGGTCCGCCGCTCACCAGCGGCCTTCGACCGCCACGCCGCCCAGGTCGGCCATCGGCAGGGGAACCACGCGGATCTCCATGCCCGCAAAGTGGGTCTCGGTCATGCTGACCGCCCGCGAACTCGCCCACGCGAGGTACCAGCCGAGAAATATCTGCGACGGATAGTGGGCGTTGTCGGTCATCCGCGAGAAGCCGACGAACGTGGAGCAGACGTACAGCGTGCCCTTGAGCAGCGGGCTCTCGACCATGTCGGCGGCGGCGAGAAACGGAATCGCGCCCACGAAGGTGTGGCCGCTGACGCCGTTGTTGTCCTGCCAGAACTGCCAGGAACTGCCGCGCCCTTCCGACGGTCGTCCGGCGCCCGTCGCCAGCTGCAGCACGTAGACGGGCGGACCGCCGACGACGAACATGCGGAGCGACCTCGCGCCCCACTCGCCGACCACATCGCCGAGCGGATTGCCCTCGAACACGGCCCCGGTCGCCGCGGCGACGCCGAAGATCGGCAGCACGTACCGCCCCTCGCCGATGTCCTTGCAGCCGGAGAAGAAGGTGCCGAGCCCGGTCGGTTCCACCCCGCGCTGCCAGGCGTTCTGCATCGTGTCGTCGAAGCCGGTGTTGGCCATGATGGCGCCGGCCCCGAAGGCCGCGGCCGTGCTGACGAGACCCTCGCAGTCGTAGAAGTTGCGGTAGTCTTCCGCGATCTGGTGGCCGGCGCGGGAGAGCCGGGGAAACCGGCTGCGCGACCAGGGGAGCTCCACGGCGGCCGGGGCGAGGAACTCCTCCCGACCGAGCGGCGGCAGGTCCTGCACGGGCGCCGCTGCCGGAGCGAGCTGCGCGACGAGCCTCGTCTCGACGGCGTCGGA
>JBIIMU010000228.1:0-4971 GCA_044337845.1 Pirellulales bacterium
GTGTTCGTGGCCGGATCGGCCTGCACGAGCCCGCCCGGCTCCGCCACGACGCGGCTGAAGCGGTAGTTGCCGGTCCCGTTGGCGGGGCCGAGCACGAGCATCTCGACCGCCTCCTTCCGCAGCTTCAGCGCCTTCGCATCGTCCTTGCCGATGGGCCGCACCACCACGAGCGCGGGCTGGGGCACGGTGACGGCCTGCGAGTCGTTGCTCGCGGCGGAGACGAGCACCTCGTTCTCACCCGAGGCGGGATCGGCGAGGAACCGCGACTCCACGCCGAAGTTCGGATTGCCCACGGTGAGCCGCACCCGGTAGGTGTAGGCCACGCCGGGTCGCACGGTGCGGTCGACGTAGCGGAACAGCCGGTAGGCGCTGCCCGCGGTGCCCGCAGCGCCAAGGCCCATTTCGCCTCCCGCGAACTCGCCGCCGCCCATCACCGGCGACAGCGGGAAGGGATTGGGGTCGACGATGGGCTCGTCCGCCGGCCCGCCGGTGTCGTCGAGGTACTGGATCGAGAGCACCCGGGCCGCGGGCGTCTGGCCGAGCTTCTCCATCCGGATGATCAGCTCGCAGGGCTTGTCGGCCGCGATCCCTCCGAGCGGCGCCAGCTCCCGCTCGAGCTGGGCAGTCCGCACGAAGACGACCCCCGGCGCGGTGCCCACGTCGGCGACCGGGAACGAGGCCGACGCGTCGGTCGTGGCCACGGCCTGCGCGATCAGTGCCGCGGTGGGCTGCGGCACCGGCTTGCCGACGAACTTCACGCCCGTGAGCTTGAGGGTCTTGTCGGCAAACGCCTTCGGGTTGTCCGCGAGCCGCTTGGCGGTGACGACCTCGGGTTCGCGAACGGCCGTCTGCTCCTGTTCGTCGAGCAGCTTGCGGAGCTCGGGCAGGAACCACGGGTGGATGGCCTTGATGCCCCACGAGTCGTAGAGCAGCTGCGGCAGGCCGGAGGCGTAGGCAGCGTCGCTCTCGGAGGGACTCAGGAGGAACTGCGGAGGCAGGCGGTCATCCTGGAGCGGCTCGGCCGAGACACCCGGCTGGAACGCGCCCCCCATCCCTTCGGCTCCCATCCCCGGTGCGGCGGCCGCCGCGACCTTGAGCCGCTCCCACTTGCCGACGGAGCCGCTCACCACCGGTGCCCGCTCGATCACGTACTGGCCCCAGCGGGGCAGGTCGCGCTGCGGATCCTGCTGGAAGCTCGTGCCGGCGAAGCACCGCGCGAACTCCTCCCGCTGCTTCGCCACGGGCACGAGCCCCGTGACCACGACGTAGGGCTTCACGAGGCCCGGCACCTCCGCCACCGCCGTCGGATCGGCCGCGCCGCCGAACTCGCCGAAGCCGCTGCTCGGCTGCGCGTCGGCCCCGGCGGCGGGCTGCCGCCCCGGGGGAAGCCGCCGGCGCCGCCTGCCGTCCTCGGGCGCGGCGTCGAGCCCCGGCACCGTTCCCATCCCCGGCGCCGCGGTCGGATCGGGCAGCACCGCCACCCCGGCGACGGCACGCACGTCTTCGATCGGCAGGACCTCGGGCTTGGCCCGCTTGACCACGTCCTGGGTGAACGGCCGGTTCAGGGGCGTGTCGGTCGGGGCGGGCGGCACCTTGATGTGCTGCGGCCGCCAGGGCTCGAGCGCCGCCGTCAGTTCCCCCTTCGGCCGCACGATCTCCGCCGGCGGGTCGGTCGAGCGGTCGATGTGCTGCATCGTCTGGCCGGTCAGGGCCGTGATGGCCTGCGGCGTCTGCGACTGCTGGGCCGACTTCAGGCGGATCGCGTTCGCCCCGCCCCAGATGAGCATCGCGGCGAACAGGCCGAGCAGGCCCACGATGAACTTCTCGCCGTGCCGCAGCAGGAAGTCCTGGATGCCCGACAGGCTGATCGAAGGCTTCTTCATGCGCCGGGTACCCCTTCCGCGGAGGCGGTGCCGAGGAGGACGGATTCGTTGGGCTGGGTCGCGAGCCCCACCGTGCCACGGATCTCGAGCACCACGTCGTTGGGCCGCGTGCCGCCGCCTCCGGCCATGCCGCCCGCTCCACCCAGGCCGGGGCCCGGGCCGCCGGCGGCTCCACCCACCCCCGGATTGATCCGCACCTGCCGCACGTCGATCGGCACCTCGTTCGTCGCGAGCGTGGTCAGCAGCGCGTCGACCTTGCGCTGGTCCACCACGGCCCGGAGGGCGAAGGGCACGAGGTGCACGAGCTTGGCGTCGGGCGACGTGGCGAGTTCGGCGGCGGTGAGGGGCTTGCCGGTGAAGTCAACGTAGATCCACTCGCGGAGCTGGTCGTCGGGCGAGACGGCCGCCGCGGCGTCGGGAGCCGCCTCGCCGCCGAACTCGCCGCCGAACTGGCCGCCGCCACCGCCCACGCCGGCCACGCCGCCGAAGCGGGGATGCGCGGGGCGACCGGCGCCTTCGGCGCCCGGCATGCCCGCATCCGGCGGCATCCCCTCCGCACCAAACTCGCCGCCGGGCTGTCCGGTCGCCGTGGGCAGCACGATCCGCCCGCCCGGCTGGCTGCCCGGCTGGTCTTCGGCGGCGGGGTAGCCCACCTTCAGTTCCTGGACGAACATGATGGGCGCGTTGAAGGGCTCCGTGGCGCCCGTGTTGACCTGCTTGATCGAATCGCAGAGCAGCCCATACACCCAGAGTTCCTCCTGGGCGAGCAGCACCTGCGTCGTCGTGGGCGGCTTCTCCCACGTGAACGAGGCGAGCAGCCGTCGCTGATCCTCGGCCGCCCACTCCACGACCTCCCCGGTCGGTGACGCGGGCCGCGCGGCCATCGGGCCCGGCCGTCCGCCGAACTCACCGCCGAACCCAGGCCGCCCGCCAAACTCTCCGCCCAACCCGGGCGGAGCCCCTTCGGCGAACCCGCCGCCGCCAGGCCGGCCGACGGCGTCGCCCTCGGTCAGGTCGGCCGCGCCCATGCGCTGGGGCAGGTCGCGGACGAGCGCATTGGCGGTGTCGCGATACCGTCGCAGGAACTGGGCGTTCAGCGAGCCGCCCGGCTTCAGCTTTTTGACCTGGGCGTTGAAGTCGTCACCGAGCTGCTTCGGCCACACCCGCAGCGGTGCCTGCTCGTCCCAGAGGGTCTTCCACTCGGCCAGCGTGTCGGCATGGATCTCGCCGGTCCGCTTCTCGAGTTCGGTCGACCACGACTCGTTCGGATGATCGGGTCGGGAGGTGATCGCCGTGAGGGCGTCGATCTGACCCTTGATCTGCGACTGCTGCCCGGCGATCAGCGTGTCGAGCTGACCGGTGCCCTGGGCCAGCAGCGGCACGAGGATCAGCGGCACGATCAGGCCCAGGATCCAGAAGTGATACTTCGCCAGGGCGGCGACGTATGGACGGATCTGTTCGGGAAGTTGGGGCATTGGTGAGCGGCTCCCGTCAGGGAGTCGCCGCGGGGGCGGCGACGGGCTTCGGCAGCTTCGATCCCGGCGTGGCCGGCTGCCACGCGAACTGGAGGACGAATGCGTATCGCTTGAGCTTCACGACCGGAGCCGCGGTCGGCGATCCGCCCTCCATGCCCGGCCGTCCGCCGAGCGCCGGCGTCGAGCCGCCTTCCACCATCTCGAAGGGCAGAATCGGCGACGACGTGACGAGCACGGGGAAGCCGATGCCGAGATCGGCGACCGACACCTGCTCGCCCGCCCGGGATCCCGCGGCGACGGTGATGCCGTCGCCCTCGCCGAGGAGCCCGCGCACGAGCGTGCCGCGGACGAACTGCTCGCCCTCGTTGCCACGCTCTTCATTGTGGAAGTGGTGCCCGGTGATCTGCACGACCCAGCCGGGGCCGGTCGGGCCACCGGGCACGGCGGCCGGCTCGCCCTCCGACGGCGCGGCCGCGGCGTCGGCCGGAGCCGCCGCGTCGGCGGCCGCCGGATCCTGCGCCGGCTGCGCGGCCGGCTCCTCCTCGGAGGCCGGCGCGGCGGCGGCCTTCGTCTCCTCCCAGTTGCCCTGCACGCCCGCGAACCACGTGGCCAGGTCCGGGAAGTACTGCATGTCGATGCTGTCGATGTGGAGCTCGCGGCGGTCGGCGATCGCGGCCGGCGGCGGGTCGCGATCCTCGCGGGGAAGCATCGACGTCACCGCCCGCAGCATGTCGAGCGACTGGAACCGCCGTTCCCGCACCTCGATCAGGGGCCGCTGCCAGGCGGCGGCCTCGGTCTGCTTCTGCGTGATCGACTCGAGCGCCGACACCGCGGCCGCGGACCGCGCCTTGGCGTTGTCGGCGCCGGCGAACGCCTGCTGGTACTTGGCGGGCGCGTAGGTCTGCCAGGCGAGGAACATGCCCACGAAGTTCACCACGGCCGCGGTCAGGAGGCCGAGCATGCCCGCCACGAGCCACGGCTTCTTGCCGGCGATCAGCCGGTCGCGGACGATCTCCTTGGGCAGGAGGTTCGTGGCCAGGCCGGCGCCGCCGGCCCCCTGCAGCGCCAAGCCGTAGGCGGTGGCGAACGCGAGCCGGTTGTCCCGGAAGCCGCTCGCCGCGACGGCGGGGCCACCGAGCGCGGCGTACGTCTCCAGCCGCTGCACGTCGAGCTGCAGCTGCTTGGCCACGAAGTCCGACAGCCCGCGGAGCTTGGCGGCGTTGCCGAGCAGCAGCACCTTGCCGATCTTGGCGGTCTTGTCGGTGCCGGTGAAGTAGTTCAACGACCGCTGCAGCTCGGAGGCGAACTCCGTGAACACCGGCCGCATGGCCTTGAACACCGCGCGGGGATCGGCCGCCCGGACGGCGTTCCGCTTCTCCTGCTCGGCCTTGTCGAAGGTGAACTTCATCTCCTTCACGAGCGACTTCGTGAAGCTGCTGCCGCCGATCGGCATGCTCCGCTGCCAGACCCGCAGCCCGTTGGTGACCACGATGTCGCTGGAGTCGACGCCGATCGCCACGATCACCAGCGAGGGCGGCGGCGCGTCGGGGTCGATCTCGGCCGGGGGCGGCAGCTGGTCGAACATCGCCATGTTGGCCAGCGCGATCGGCTGC
>JBIIMU010000230.1:0-4957 GCA_044337845.1 Pirellulales bacterium
AGTGGGGCGAGGCGAGGAGGCGGTCCACGACGCGTTCCCAGGCGCCGGGCGAGTCGTCGGCGAGAAACTCCCGCAGCGCCTCGTCGCCGGGCGGCAGGCCGGTGACGGCGTACGAGGCCCGCCGGAAGAGCGTCTGCCGATCGGCGGTCGGCGGCACGGGCAGCCCCTTGGCCGCGAGGCCGGCGCGGATGAAGGCGTCGATCGGGCCGGCGGCGGCCCCGGCATCGGGCACGGCCGGCCGCACCGGCGGTGTGAAGGCCCAGTGCGGCCGATACTCGCCGCCGGCGGCGATCCAGCGGCGGAGCGTGTCGACCTGCGGGGGCGTGAGCCGGGCGCCCTCCGGCGGCATGCGGAGGTCGGGATCGTCGGAGGTGATGCGGGCGATGAGTTCGCTCGCGGCCGCATCGCCGGGCACGACCGCCCGCGAGCCGCTGTCGAGCGCTGCGTGTGCCGAGTCGGCCCGGTCGAGCCGCAGGCCGCCCTCCTGGGTGTCGGGGCCGTGGCAGGCGAAGCACCGCTTGGCGAGCAGCGGCTGGATCTCGCGCGAGAAATCGACAGCCGCGGCGCGGCTCGCCTGCGGCAGGCTGGCGACGATGGCCGCCGCCACCGCGAGGCCGACCGCCCGGCCGACAGGGCGTGGGTGCTGCGCGGTGGATGCCCAGGCACGCTTGGGGATCACGAGGTGGTCCACCACGACGAGACGCGAGTGCTCTCACGACGAACACCACGATTCTAAGCCCCCTTTACAAAGTGTCAATCGGCGGTCATCGTGGGGCTGCGGGCGATCCATGGACGACGGATCCCGAGACGACGATGGCCGGCAGGTCGGCGAGCGGAGGCGAGACCCCGTGATGCGTTCGAATCCCCGCGTCGAATCGACGCTCTTGCGGCGCATCAACGAGCGGCGGCTGATGGAGGTGCTGCAGGAGCACGGGCCGTCGTCCCGCGCCGCCCTCACGCGGGCCTCCGGACTCACGGCGCCCACCGTCTCGAAGGCGGTCGAAACGCTCCTCCGCAGCGGCCTGCTCGAGGAACTCGACCCGCCGGAGCAGGCGCTCGGACGCCCCGGCCGGCTCGTGCGCATGGCCGCCGACACGGCGGCCGTGCTCGGCGTCGTGGTCGACGTGCAGGGCTCGTGCGTCGTGGCCGCCGGCCTCGACGGCAGGGTCACCGAGGAGCAGACCCGCAGGCTTCCCACCCCGGCGACCTACCCGGAACTCGTCGATCGGCTCGACGCCGAGTGCCGGCAGCTGATCGCCTCGCTGCCGGCGCGAATCCTCGGCATCGGCGTGAGCGTGCCGGGACTCGTCAACGACCGGCTCGAGGAGGTCGTCGTCTCGCCGAACCTTCACCTGCTCGACGGGCGGAATCCCGCCCGCGACCTGGAGCAGCGGCTCGGGATTCCCTGCGTGCTCCTCCAGGAGACCGACGCCCTCTGCCTGGGTGAGCGGATGTACGGCGCCGCCCGGGGGCGGCGGGATTTCGCGATGCTCGACGTGCACGCCGGCCTCGGCCTCGGCGTGATGAGCGGCGGCCAGCTGCTCGCCGGACACAGCGGCATGGCGGGTGAGATCGGACACATCACCGTCGTGCCCGACGGCATCCGGTGCGGCTGTGGCAACCGGGGCTGCCTCGAGACCCTCGCCACCGACTCGGCGCTCGTGCGGATGCTCGAGGCCGCCGTGGGCGGGCCGCTCGACCTCCTCGAGGCACGGCGGCTGCTCGACGAACGGTCCGCCGACTTTCAGCACGAGGTGCGGATCGTCACCGAGTATCTCGCCATCGCGATCGCCGCGGTGATCAACATCTTCAATCCCACCACGCTGTTCGTTCACGGCACGCTGCTCGCCGGCACGGAGCCGAGGTTTGCCCGGGTGGTCGAGCGGGTGCGGCAGCGGACGCTGACGGCCTCGCTGGCCGAGTGCACGCTCGTGGCGACGCGCTCGAGCAAGCGGCAGGGGGCGATCGCCGGTATCATCCATCACCTCACCGCCGCCTGGGCGCCCGCGATCCGCTGAACCGGCCGGGCCCCGCGCGGCCCCGTCGACCGCGGAGGCTTTCATGACCGTGCCCGGCCGTTCCCCCTTCTCGCTCGCGGGCCGCGTGGCCCTCGTGACCGGCTCGTCCACCGGCCTCGGCAAGGCCACCGCCATGTGCCTCGGCCGCGCCGGGGCGACGGTGGCCGTCAACTACGCCAACGACGCCACCCGGGCGGAGGCGGCGGTCGCCGAGATCCGCGCGACGGGCGCCGCGGCCGAGCTCTTCCGGGCCGACGTCACGAACGCGGCCGAGATCGACGGCATGTTCACCGCCATCGAGGCCGCGCTCGGGCCGGTGGACATCGTGGTGGTCAACGCCACGCCCGCCCAGCCCCACAAGCCGATCGAGGACTACGACTGGGACTTCTACCAGCAGATGCTCGACTTCTTCGTGAAGAGCCCCTACCTGCTCGCGCGGCGGGCGCTGCCGGGCATGAAGGCGCGGCGGCACGGCCGGCTGATCAACGTCACGAGCGAAGTGTTTCACCTCGGGGTCGCGCCGTTCTCCGCCTACGTGGCGGCGAAGGGAGGCCAGACCGGCTGGTCGCGGAGCATGTGCCACGAGCTCGCCCCGTTCGGGATCACCGTCAACATGATCGCGCCGGGCTGGATTCCCGTGGAGCGGCATGCCAACGACCCGCAGGCCGACAAGGACGCGTATCTCGCCAGCGTGCCGATGGGCCGCTGGGGCAGGCCCGACGAGGTGGGCTGGGCGGCGGCCTATCTCGCCAGCGACGAGGCAGCCTTCGTGACGGGCCAGACGATCGCCGTCAACGGCGGAAAGACGTGCTGGTAGCGCCGCGCGGCCCGGGTCGACGTGGGCCCCGTCGCCGGACGTTCGCCTCGGCCATCCAGGCCTCGGCTCTCTGCATGTCCGCTGCGCTTCGCCATCCTGGCTGCGCTTGCTCCCATAGCCCGGCTCCCGGGGCCCACGTCGACCCGGGCCATCCTCCGGTCGTCATCGGCATGCCCGCAGGCGGCGGTCGAGCGCGGCGATGAGCCGCTCGAGGCGGCGGCGATACGAATAGTGCTCGACCTCGAGCTCGTGCCGCGGGGAATCGACGTAGCGGATCGCCGCGGCGGGCTCGGGCCGCTGCCGGAGGCGATAGAGCCAGGCGGCCGCGGCCGGGGCGTGCCGGGCGGCGCGGGCCATGCGGGCCACGACCGCGGCCTGGAGATCGGTGATGCCCCACTGCCCGCTGTCGGGCTGGATCAGGCCGACGATGGCGAGGTCGTCGCGACGGCGGTGGAGCAGGTTCATGAACAGCCGCGGGAGCCCGTCGGCGGCGGGGCCGCCGAGCTGCCGGGCGTCGAGGAAGGGATGGCTGATGCGATAGCCGGTGGCACAGATCACCACGTCGAAGGGCTCGCGCCGGCCGTCGCGAAACACCACGTCGGAGCCGTCGAAGGCGGCGACGTCGCCGGCGGGATGAATCCGCCCGGCATCGATCATCGCGAGGAGGTCGGAGTTGATCACCGGATGAGACTCGAAGAGCCGGTGGTCGGGCCGCGGCAGGCCGTGCCGCCAGGGCAGGCCGATCGTGCGGTCGATCATCCGGGCGCCGATCAGCCGCCGGAGCCAGAGCGGCGCGGCCATCTTCAGGAGCCGCTCGCCCCGCAGGTCGGCAGGGCGTCCGAAGACCTCCCGCGGCACGACGTAGTAGCCGCGGCGCGTCGAATGCACCGTGCGGGCGGCATGGCGGCCGCACTCGACGGCGATGTCGCAGCCGGAGTTGCCGCCGCCGATCACGAGCACCCGGCGGCCGGCGATCGCCACCGGCAAAGTCGGTGACTTGTAGTCGGCGGCGTGGAGACGCGTGCCGGCGAACGAGCCGGGAATCTCGGGCCACCGCGGCACGTGGTTGTGGCCGCTGGCGATCACCACGCCGGCATAGCGACGCGGCGGCCCCGCGGTCGTGTGCACGTCCCAGCCGTCGCCCGGGCTGCCGACGGCCGCGATCCGTTCCACCGCCGTGCCGAGGCGGATGTGGGGCCCGAGGGCGAAGGCCCGGGCGTAGGCCTCGAGGTAGTCGAGGCACTGGCGGTGGTCGGGATACGGCGGATACTCCCGCGGCATCGGAAAGTCGCCGATCTGGGTGAGCGACTTCGAGCTGATCAGCCGCGTGGAGGCGAACACCCGCGAGGTGCCCGAGCCGAAGTTCCAGTTGCCGCCGATGACGGCTTCCCGCTCCAGGCACTCCGCGTCGATGCCCGTCTCGCGGAGCCGCTTGAGCGCGGCCAGGCCCGACGGGCCGGCCCCGATCACGCACCACGGCAGGCGGTCAGTGGAGGCTGGTGACGATGGCATCGGCGAGTCGGTCGAGGTCGGATTCGGAATGCAGCCAGGAGAGGCTCGCGCGGACGAGGCTCCGGCCGTGCGGCACGCTCGGCGGGCGGATCGCCGGCACGAAGAACCCGGCGTCGGCGAGCCGCGCGGCGAGGGCCACGGCCGTCGCCGGCGCGCCCGCCACCACCGGCACGATCTGGGCCGCGGCCCCGCCGAGATCGAGGCCGGCCGCGGCCAGACGGCCGCGGAAGCCGGCGGCCTTCGTGGCGAGCTCCGTGCGGCGGTGCGGCTCGGCGATCACCAGCTCGATGGCCCGCGTGGCGGCGGCGGCCACCGGCGGAGGATGGGCCGTGGAAAAGACCCAGCCGCGGGCGGCGTGGCGAAGCCAGTGGACGAGGTCGGGATGGCCGGCGACGAAGCCTCCGGCCGCGCCGAGCGCCTTCGAGAGGGTGCCCGTGCGGATGTGGACGCCGGCGGCGCATCGCGCGTGTTCCACGAGGCCGCTGCCGCGAGGCCCGAACACGCCGGTGGCATGGGCCTCGTCGACCATCAGCATGGCGGCGTGCCGGCGGGCGAGGTCGCAGAGATCCGCGAGCGGCGCGATCGTGCCGTCCATCGAAAACAGCGTGTC
>JBIIMU010000231.1:0-4950 GCA_044337845.1 Pirellulales bacterium
CCGCCACGCGAACACGCGGCCCAGATCCCGCATGGAGGCGTACCGAGGATACGGATCGCGGACGAACGCCGGATCGCACGGATCGAGGTCGAAGACCGGGGGTTCGGGCATGCGAGTATCATGCCACGCCGGCGCGGACCGAGCCACGCGAGCGGGTCCGGATCATGCGCGACCCGCGCCGCCTCGCTTCATCGCGTCGCGGATCTGGAGGATCTCCGCCGCCACGCTCACGGCGATCTCGCCAGGCTGGTTGCTCCCCACGGGGAGGCCGATGGGGCATCGCAGCCGCTCGAGCATCGCCGCCGGAATGCCCGCCGCCTCGAGTTCGTGGCGGAGCACCTCCCGCTTGGCCCGGCTGCCGATCACACCCACCGAGGCCGGTTCGAGCCCCGAGCGGAAGATCGCCTCGAGGATCGGCCGGTCGGTCGCGTGGCCCATCGTCATGCACACGATGTGGTCGCCCGGCCGCAGTTTCGACACGTAGCCCCGGGGCTCGTCGAGCCGCACCGTCTCCAGCTGCGGTGCGGCGGGCAGCCGGCCCAGCCACTCGTCCCGGGAGTCGATGCACGCCACCTGGCAGTCGAGGAGCAGCAGGCAGCGGACCACCGCCTGTCCCACGTGGCCGGCGCCGAACACCACCACCCGCCACGGGTGCACGTGATACGCCTCGAAGAGCAGGGTCACGGTGCCGCCACAGGTCATGCCCACGTCGCGCTTCAGGTTCCATTCCACGAGCGTGCAGGGCTTGGCCGCCGGATCGGCGAGCAGGGCCTGCGCCGCCTCGATGGCCCGCTGCTCCACCTTGCCGCCGCCGACCGTGCCGAAGCGGAGACCGGAGACATCGACGAGCATCTTCGTGCCCGCGTCCTGCGGCGTGCTGCCCACCGCCTCCACGAGCGTGACGAGCACGAAGGGATCGCCCTCCGCCGCCATCTCGGCGAGCCGTTCGATGAGTCCGTGCGGGGCGGGCATGGGGCGACTCCGAAGGCGGTCAGCGGGCCGGGCCCCACGACCGCACCGCAGCGCTGTGCCCCCAGCCGCCGCCGTCCGCGGCCGGCCCCGCGGGGGCGTGCAGGGCCCGGAGGATCTCCTCGTTCGTGGCCGGCAGGCAGAGCCGGCGGGCCGCGGCGGGCGACACGCACGACAGCGCGTGCTTCACCGCCGACCAGACGCAGATGGCGTGCATCAGCGGCGGCTCGCCCACCGCCTTGCTGCGGGCCACGTTCTCCACGTTGTCGTCGTTGGGGAACAGCTCGCAGTGGAAGGCGGCCGGCACGTCGGAGGCTGCCGGGATCTTGTAGGTGGTGGGGGAGTCGGAGAGCAGCCGGCCGTGCTCGTCGTAGACGAGGCACTCGCCGGTCACCCACCCCATGCCCTGCACGAAACCCCCGATCACCTGTCCGCGATCCACGCCGGGGTTGATCGAGCGGCCGATGTCGATGAGCAGGTCGACCCTCGTGACGACGAGGTCGCCGGTGAAGCGGTCGATCCGCACCTCGGCCGCCGCGGCCCCCTGCGTGAAATAGAAGAACGGCGCGCCGCGGCCCTGCTCCGCGTCGAAGCCGGCGATCGGCGTGGCGTAGAAGGCGCGGCTGCCCAGATCGACCCGGTCGCGGCGGGCCGCCTGGCAGAGTTCGCCGAAGGCGATCCGCCCGGCCGGCCGCCGCGTGTCGTAGACCCAGCCGCCCGCGAAGCCGACATGCTCGGGCGACGCCTCCAGCCCGTCGCCCGCGAGTCGGGCCGCCACCCAGGCGGCGATCCGGGCCTTGATCTCGCGGCAGGCCTGCACGGCGGCGGCGCCGTTCAAGTCGGTGCCGGCCGAGGCCGCCGTCGGCGAGGTGTTGCAGTTCTTCTCGGTGGAGGTCGGCATGAGCACGACCTGCGGCGGCGGCAGGCCGAACTCGTCGGCCACGAGCTGCCGGATCTTGGTGGTCAGCCCCTGCCCCATCTCGGTGCCGCCGGTCGACACCTGCACGGTGCCGTCGGTGTAGACGTTCACCAGCGCATTGCCCTGGTTGAGAAACTTCGCGGTGAAGGAGATGCCGAACTTCACGGGCATCATCGCCAGCCCGCGGAGTGCGAGCGGGTCGCGGGCGTTGGCCGCCTCGAGCGCCGCCAGCCGGCGGTCGAAGTCGCACCGCTCCCGCAGCGTGTCGAGGATCTCGGGCACGTGGTTGCCCCGGATCGTCTGGCCGTAGGGCGTGACGTTCCGCTCGCCGACGCCGTAGAGATTGCGCCGCTGCACGTCGATCGCCGACACCCGCCTGCCGAGGCCGTGGAGATGCGTGGCGATCTCCTGGATCACGCTCTCGGTCACGGCCATGCCCTGCGGGCCGCCGAAGCCGCGAAACGCGGTCGCCGGCGCGATGTTCGTGAAGCACACCCGGCCGCGGATCTCGACGTGCTCGAGCCAGTAGGCGTTGTCGACGTGAAGCATCGACCGTTCCATGATCGACGTCGACAGGTCGGCCGCCGCGCCGCCGGCCGAGTGGAAGTCGACCCGGTAGCCGAGGATGCGGCCCTCGTCGTCGAACCCGACCTCCCAGGCGGTGCGGTAGGCGTGCCGCTTGCCGGTGGAGGCCATGTCGTCCTCGCGGACGTACACGATCCGCGCGGCCCGGCCCGTGCGCTGGGCCACGACCGCCACCATCACCGCCGGGAGCACGCCCTGCGTCTCCTTGCCGCCGAAGCCGCCTCCCATCCGCTTGCACACGCACACCACCTCGTGCATCCCGAGGCCGAGCACGTCGGCGACGACGTGCTGGGTCTCGGTGGGCCCCTGCGTGGACGAGTGGACGACGATCTGGCCTCCCTCGCCCGGATGGGCGAGGGCCGCCTGGGCCTCGAGGTAGAGGTGCTCCTGGCCGAGGCTGTGGAACACGCCGGCGAGCCGGTGCGGCGCCGAAGCGATCGCCGCGGCCGCGTCGCCCCGCGCGATCCGCCGCGGCGGGCCGATGAAGCGGCCGAGTTCGACCGCCCGTTCGATCGACAGGATCGGCTCGGCGGGCTCGATGTCGAGCGTCACGAGCCGGCGGGCCGTCTCGAGGGCGGCCTGCGTCTCGGCGGCGATCACCACCACGGGCTGGCCCACGTAGAGCACCTCGTCGCGTGCGAGGATCGGCTCGTCCTGGATGATCGGCCCCCAGACCGTCGCGCCGGGAAGGTCGGCGGCCGTCACGAGATCGACCACGCCCGGCACGCGACGGGCCGCCGCGAGATCGATGCCCCGCAGGCGGCCGCTGGCCACGGGGCTGGGCACGAACCCCACCACGACTTCGTCGCTCCGTCGCGGCAGGTCGGCGATGTAGGCGGCGGTGCCGGTCACGTGCCCTACGGCGGACTCGTGCGGGATCGTCCGGCCGACGCTGGGCACGTGGGCCTCGGGGTCCGCGACGGGCTGGAATCTCGCGCCGCTCATCCGACCGCCGCCGGCTGCTCGTGGAAGAACTTCAGGAGCACGCCGCGGGCGAGCTGCAGCCGGTAGTCGGCGCTGCCGCGGACGTCGGTGAGCGGCCGGATCTCGCCGGCGGCCACGTCGCCCGCCCGCCGAAAGGTGGCCTCCGTGAACGGCTGGCCCACGAGCGCCGCCTCCGTGCCTCGCATCCGCACCACGGTCGGCCCCACGCCGCCGTAGGCCACCCGGGCCCTGGCGATCCGGTCGCCCGCACGGCGGACGAGGATGGCGGAGGTGAACGTGGAGATGTCGAGATCGCGACGACGGGAAACCTTGACGAGCCGGAGGATGTCGTCGGCCTCGGGCAGCGGCATCCGCACCCGCACGAGGAGCTCGTCGGCCGCGAGGTCGAGCTGCTTGTAGCCCTTGAAGAAGGCAGGGATCGGCACGGCACGGGTGCCGGCGGCACTCGCGAGGTCGAGCGTGGCCTCCATCGCGAACAGGAGCGGCAGCGAGTCGGCGATCGGCGAGCCGTTGACGATGTTGCCGCCGAGTGTGCCGACGTGCCGGATCTGCGGGCCGCCGAACGACTCGAGCACCGCCACCGCGGGGTCGCACCGCTCCGCGCACACGCGGAGCATGTCGGTCCAGGTGGCGAGCGGCCCCGCCACGAGCGTCGCGCCCCCCGGCGCCTCCACGACCTCGATCGTCCGCAGCGCCGCCACCCGCGACAGATCGAGCCAGTGCCGCGGCCGCAGCGTTCCCTTGTTCCACAGCACGCCGAGGTCGGTGGCCCCGGCCACCGCGCGGGCCGCGGGCTCTCCGCGGGCCGCGAGCGCCTCCGCGAGCGTCGCCGGACAGGTGGCCCGCATCGCCACGCCGTCGAGATCGCCCCGGACGTCGAGCGACTCCCGCCGCAGCCGCACGCCCTCCCGCATCCACGACTCGTCGGCGAACCGCGTCGCGAGCCAGTCGGCCTCGCGGCCGGCCCGCTCGGCCGCCTCGACGATCGACACGTAGCCGGTGCAGCGGCAGAGGTTGCCGGCCAGCTCCTTCCGCCAGTCCACCGCTTCCCCCGCCGCCTGGGCGTGGCAGCCGCCGGCGAGGGCCATCACGAATCCCGGCGTGCAGAAGCCGCACTGGGAGCCGTGGCAGTCGATCATCGCCCGCTGCACGGGGGCGAGGTCGCCGTCCTGGGCGAGCCCGTCCACCGTCACCACGTGGCAGCCGTCCACCTGGAAGAGGAAGCGGATGCAGGAGTCGATCGGCAGAAACCGGGGCCGGCCCTGCTCGATCGGCTCGGCCACCAGCACGGTGCAGGCGCCGCAGTCGCCCTCGGCGCACATGATCTTGGTGCCCACGAGCCCGAGCCGCCCGCGGAGCCAGTCGCTCAGCGTGATGAAGGCGTCACCGCCGCGCACCTCGCGGCGCGTGCCGTTGACCCAGACAACCAGGTGGTCGCGCATGCACGCATGGTAGCGTAGCCGCTCCGGTCTGGCCGCGCCCGGCCACCGATCGGCGTTGGGCGTGGCGGCGGCCTGTGGTCTGCAACGAAA
>JBIIMU010000232.1:0-4948 GCA_044337845.1 Pirellulales bacterium
GAAGATGCCCTCGAGCGAGCGATCGGCGGGCACCAGTTCGCTCACGCCGAGCCCCTCGTCGACGGCCCGCGGCACCGCCTCCTCGAGCACGGCCGCCGGGCGGCGGGTGGCGACCACGACCACATCACCGTCGATCCGCACGGCGTCGACGCCGTCGATGCCGCAGGCGATCTCCGCGAAGCGCCGCGGGGCGGCGGTCCGCACCTTCAGCTCCACGGGCATCGCGTCGACGAGATCGCGGATCTCCGCCGCGGTGCCGCTGGCCACCAGCCGGCCGCCGAGGATCACCGCGAGGCCGGCGTCGAGCGTCTCGACCTCGTGGAGGAGGTGGCTGGCCACGATCAGGCTGCGGGTCCGCGCCCAGCCGCGCACCAGCTCCACGAGCTCGTGCCGCGCCACGGGGTCGAGGCCCACGAAGGGCTCGTCGAGCACGAGGAGGTCGGGGTCGTGGGCGATCGCCCCGGCGAGCTTGGCCCGCTGCCGCATGCCCTTGGAGAGCGTCGCCAGCGGCCGGCGGGCGGCGGCCGCGAGCCCCACCTGCTCGAGCGCCGCGGCGGCCCGCGCCGCCGCGGCCGGCGGAGCGAATCCCGACAGCCGCACGAGATACGTGACCCACTCCGTGGCGGTCGCCGCTCGTTCGCCGAGGTCGGCCGCCGGGCAGAAGCCGATCCGCCGCAGCACGCGGGCATTGCCGAACGGCGGCTCGCCGAACACCCGCACGCTCCCCATCGTCGGCCGCAGCTGGCCGGTGATCAGGCCGAGGAACGTCGTCTTGCCGGCGCCGTTGGGGCCGAGGAGCCCGTGGGCTCCGGCGCCGAGATCGACCGTGACGTCGTTGACGCCGATCACCGGGCCGTAGAGCTTCGTGAGGTGGCGGATCTCGATCACGGTCAGACCCTCATCGGGGCGGCGACCCGCCAGGCCAGCACGACCACGGCCGCGACCGACACGGCGACGAGCGCCAGCGCCGGAGGGATCACGGCCTCCGGCCGCCGCTCCACGCCGAAGATCCAGGCCTGGATCACGCCCACGGCGTGGTAGGGCGAGACCCACGACCAGCGGTCGATGGTGGTGTCGAGCCCCGCCGCCCGCGCGAGCCAGCTGATCGACCGCGGCGGCGGACGCCAGCCGGCATCGTCGGCCTCCTCGCCATCCACGGCGGCGGCCGCCGCCGGCGGCGCCGCGCCGGCGAGGTCGGCGGTGGCGAGCGAGGCGTGGGCGATCCAGCAGGCGGCCCAGGTGGCGAACCAGGCGAAGCTGGCGATCCGGCTCTCGGCGGTGACCGCCGAATACGCCAGCGCCAGGAGCACCGTCGGCACCGCGAGGGCCGCGCTTGCGGCCACGACCCGCAGCGGCAGGTCCCAGGTCTCGAGGATCACGACGATGCTCGGGCTCACGAGCACGCCGGCCAGCCAGAGGGCGAGCGCCGGCAGCACCGTCACGGCGGCCACCACCGTGCCGAGCACGGCGAGCTTGCCGACCACGTACTGCAGCCGGCCCACCGGCCGGGTGAAGTAGACGAGCCACGCCTTGGCGCGGAGGTCGCGGGAGACGAGCGCGGGGGCCACCAGCCCCACCACCACCGCGAGCAGCACCGCCTGCGGCGCCCGCATGAACGAGAGCAGCAGCCGCGACCAGACGAGCCGCCGGATCTCCGCGGTCTCCGCCTCCCGCGTGGCGGCGGGCGGGCCGCGGTCCTGCCGGCCGAGGGTGTCGGCGAGGATCGTGCCCAGGAGCCCGATCGCGTCCACGGGCCGGCCGCGGATCGCCCGCTCCTGGAGCGACTCGATCCGCCCCTCGTCGATCGCCTGCTCGAACGCGAAGAAGCTGGCGGCGAAGAAGAGCGCCGGGCTCCACGCGAAGAACACCGCCCGCCGCAGCCAGCGGCTCGTCCAGGCCAGCCGCGTGCCCGTGGTGGCGATCGCCAGGGCGGCCGCCCACGGACCGGATCGCCGGCCCTGCCACGCGCGGTAGCCGACGTCATGAAGCGGCATGCTCGGCCTCGACGGGATCGCGGGTGATCGCCTGCAGGAACACGTCTTCGAACCGGTGCCGCACCGGCTCGAGCGCCAGCACCGCCGCGCCCGCCTGCCGCGCGGCCTGCCACACCACGCCGTGGTCGGCGGCCGGATCCAGGGCCAGGTCGAGCGTGGTGTCGTCCACGACCGCCGCGCGGACGCCCCGCCCGGCCAGGGCCGTCGCGCACTGCCGGGCACGGTCGGCCACCACCAGGCGGACGAGCGGCTCCGCGGGCCGCGTGAGGTCGGCGAGCTGCCCCTCCAGCCGCACCCGCCCCGCGGCGAGCACGATCACGCGGTCGCAGATCGCCTGCACGTCGGGCAGCACGTGCGTGGACACGAACACCGTCTTGCCGTGGTCGCGGGCGAGCGTGGTGAGCCGGCCGAGCATCGCCCGCCGCTCGATCGGGTCGAGGCCGTTGGTGGGCTCGTCGAGGATCACCATCCGCGGGTCGTGGACGATCGCCGCCGCGAAGGCCACCTTCTGCCGCATGCCCACCGAGAGCGTCTCCACGGGTCGATACCGCTCCTGGCCCGCGTCGCACCAGTCGAGCACCTCGTGGGCGCGGCGGAGCGCCTCGGTGCCGGGCAGGCCCGAGAGCCGGGCGGCGTAGCGGACCATCTCCACGGCCACGAGCCCGGGGACGGTGCACTCGTCTTCCGGCACCACGCCCACGAGCCGCCGCACCGCAAAGGGCTCGCGGACGGGGTCGTGGCCGAACACCCGTACCCCGCCTGCCGCGATCCGCGTGAGCCCGAGCAGCACGCGGACGAGCGTGCTCTTGCCGGCGCCGTTGGGGCCGACGAGCCCCGTGATGCCCCGCGGCACCGTGCACGTCACGCGGTCGAGCACGGTGCGCCGGCCATACCGCTTCACCACGCCGTCGAGCCGGACCGGCGGGTCGAGGTCGGCCATCATGCGGGGCTGCCCCAGCGCGGCCGGGCCGGCGTCGTGGAACCGCGTGCGCGGCCACCGTACACTCCGCACCGTGGCCGCCGACGTCGGCCGGTGTCACTGCCCTTCGCTGGAAACCGCCTCATGCCCCGCACCGCCTCCCGCGCGTCGTCCCGTACGTCCTCCACGCCGCGGGGCAGTGTACGCCGCGCCGCCCCCCGCCCGCAGCGAGCGGGCGAAAAGGCCGCCGTGCCCGCGGCCGACCTGGCGACCGCGCGGAAGATCGTGCTCGATCTGCTGGCGATCCCGGGCGTGTCGGGCGACGAGAAGGCGGTGGCGGAGCGGATCGTGTGGTGGCTGCGGGAGGCGGGCTGCCCGGCGGGGGCCATCGCCTTCGACTCCGCCCACACGAAGACCCCGATCAAGGGCAACGTGGGCAACCTGATCGTGCAGCTGCCGGGCACGCTGCCGGGGCCGCGGCGGCTGCTGATGGCCCACATGGACACCGTGCCGGTGTGCCGCGGCGCCAAGCCGGTGGTGAAGGGGAAGGTGATCGCCAGCGCCGACCCCACGACCGGCCTCGGCGGCGACGACCGCGCGGGCGTGGCGGTGGTGCTCGCCACCGCGGTGCAGATCCTGAAGTCGAAGCTGCCCTGTCCGCCGCTCACGCTCCTGTTCGCGATCCAGGAGGAGGTGGGCCTCTACGGGGCGCGGTACGTGAAGGCCGCCGACCTCGGCCGGCCGAAGCTGGCCTTCAACTTCGACGGCGGCGCGGTGGAGAAGATCACGGTGGGCGCCACCGGCGGCTACCGCATGGACATCGCGATCGAGGGCATCCCGAGCCACGCCGGCGTGGCGCCCGAGAAGGGCGTGTCGGCGATCGCGATCGCGTCGCTGGCGATCGCCTCGCTCGTGAAGGACGGCTGGCACGGGCTCGTGGAGAAGGACGGCAAGCGGGGCACGAGCAACGTGGGCGTGATCCACGCCGGGCAGGCCACCAACGTGGTGGCCGAGTCGGCCACGCTCCGCGCCGAGGCCCGCGGCCACGACACGGCCTTCCGCGGCCGGATCGTCAAGGCGATCGAGAAGGCGTTCGCCGACGCCGCGAAGCAGGTGCGGGCCGCCGACGGCCGCACGGGGAAGGTGAAGGTGGAGGGCCGGCTCGACTACGAGGCCTTCCGGCTCGCCGACGACGAGCCCTGCGTGGCGGCGGCCCGCGCGGCGGTGGCGGAGATCGGCCTCGCGGCCCGGCTCGACATCTCCAACGGCGGCCTCGACGCCAACTGGATGGCGGCCAACGGCGTGCCCACGGTCACGCTCGGCTGCGGGCAGATGGACATCCACACCACCGACGAGAAGCTCGACATCGCGGCGTTCGAGAACGCCTGCCGGGTGGCGCTGCGGCTGGCGACCGGCTAGACTTCGCCTCATGCGACGGAACGCATCCACTGCTGCGAGCGGCTCGGCGGCCCCGGGCGGCGGCCCCGCCCTCGACCGCGTGCACCGCGGCGACTGCCTCGACCTGCTGGCCGCGGTGCCGGCGGGGAGCGTGCGGCTGGCGTTCGCCGACCCGCCGTTCAACATCGGCTACGACTACGACACCTACGACGACCGCCTCGCGGCCGACGACTACCTCGCGTGGTCGAAGCGGTGGATGGGCGAGGTGGGCCGCGTGCTGGCCGACGACGGCACCTTCTGGCTGGCCATCGGCGACGAATACGCCGCCGAGCTCAAGGTGATCGCCACCCGCGAGCTCGGGTTCACGTGCCGCAGCTGGGTGGTCTGGTACTACACCTTCGGCGTGCACTGCAAGCAGAAGTTCGCCCGGTCGCACGCACACCTCTTCCACTTCGTGAAGGATCCGGCGAAGTTCACCTTCAACCTCGATGCCATCCGCGTGCCGAGCGCGCGGGAGCTGGTGTACGGCGACAAGCGGGCCTGCCCCACCGGCCGCCTCCCCGACGACACCTGGGTCCTGCGGCCGCAGGATCTGCCCGAGGGCTTCGGAGCCGACGCCGACACCTGGTACTTCCCG
>JBIIMU010000233.1:0-4926 GCA_044337845.1 Pirellulales bacterium
CGGCCCGCGCGTCGTCCCTCTGGCCGTCGCTCAGGGCGCGGACGGCTGCTGGAACGACGCCGGCATGACACCCCCGGGCGATGCCTGGGACTCGCCCGCCAGGATCGTGCTGCCCGGCCGATAGCTCGACGTGCCCCCGGGACGATAGCCCGGGTCGGGCCGCCGCGTGGGGACGGCCGGGGGCGTGGCCGGGGGAAATGCAGGAGGTGCGGCTGGTGCTGCGGCCGGCGGGAACGCGGGAGGTGTGGCCGGTGCTGCGGCCGGCGGGAACGCAGCAGGAGCGGGCGGTGGGACTGCCGTCGCCGACGGGAGCGCGGCGGCCGGCGGCATCGCCGGCATGGCGGCCGGCGCGGGATCCATCGCGAGCGGAGCGGACGGTGCTGGCGTGAAGGGCGGCGTCGTTGGCTGGGCGGGCGGCATCACGCCCCCACCGAAGCGACTGCCGCTGTCTGTCGAGTACCGGGAGTTCGCAGGCGTTGCGGGTGGTGCGGACGGAGCGGCCGCCCACGCGTCGCTGCCGCGGGCATCGGCAACCCGGGCGCCGCCGGGAGCGCCGAACCGGTCATCCATCGGGGGCACGGCGGCGGCTGGTTCCGTCGGTGGCGTCGCGGCATACGCGGCGGCGGCTGACGGCAGCGGCTGGTCGGGCACCGGCGAGGCGGCGGTAGGAGAGGCGTACGGGCCCACCTGCGGGGTGATCGACGAGAGGCTCGAGGGTGCCGACGGTGGCGTGGCGGCCGCCGGCGGCGCCGCGGCGAATGCGGGCGGGTCGGCCGGCTTCGCCCCGTAGGTCACGGCGGCCGACGGCGTCGGCGGCTCGGTCGGGGCGGGGGCCGACGCGATGGCGGGGGCGGAGGGGTCGCGCTGCCCGCCTTCGATCACGTAGCCTTCGGGCGTGGTCGTCGTGGGGTAGGGCTTGGCGGTGGTGGACGGCTTCGCCACGTCGGTCGGGGGAGCGGTTGCGGCCTTGGCCGGATCATCGCTGCCGAGCGACCACCAGGAGGGCTTCGCGGTCCACGAACTGCCCGACTTGCAGCCGGAGGCCACCAGAATCAGGGCCGCCACGGCGGCCCGCCCGACGGGGCCACGAAGCGACTGCTGCACCCATGCCGAACTCATGAAACGGCCTCCGGACGAAATCCTGTCACCCTGGAAACGGGGGAATAGGATTCCGGCCGGAGGCGCGTCAACGGCAGACCGTCGCAGGTCCCGAGGGGCTCCCGGCTCGAAGCCAGCTGGAACCCACCGGGAACCCGGGTCGGGGTGGCCTTACTTCTTCGCCGCCGCGAAACGCCGGCCCACGGCATCCCAGTCGATGACGTTGTAGAAGGCGTTGACGTAGTCGGCGCGGCGGTTCTGGTAAAGCAGGTAGTAGGCGTGCTCCCAGACGTCGATGCCCATGAGCGGGGTGTTGCCGTGCATGATGGGGCTGTCCTGATTCGCGGTGCTCTCGATCAGCAGCTTCCCGGTCTTGTCGGCCGACAGCCAGGCCCAGCCGCTGCCAAACCGCCCCATCGCCGCCTTGGTGAACTCCTCCTTGAACTTCGCGAAGTCGCCGAACACCGACCGCACGGCCTCGCCGAGCGCACCCGCAGGCTCGCCGCCCTTGCCCTTGCCGAGCGTCTCCCAGAACAGCGAGTGATTGGCGTGACCGCCGCCGTTGTTGCGGACGACCGTGCGGATGCCCTCGGGCACCTTCTCGAGGTCGGCGATCAGCTTCTCGACCGGGAGGGCGGCGAGGTCGGCGTGGCCCTCGAGCGCCTTGTTCACGTTGGTGACGTAGGCGGCGTGGTGCTTGTCGTGATGGATCTCCATCGTCCGCGCGTCGATGGAGGGCTCCAGGGCGTCGAAGGCGTAGGGGAGCGGGGGAAGCGTGTAGGCCATGATGGTTCTCCGCGGACGAGGGGATTCAGGGGGCACGTGATCGGTGCGGCAGGATCGTAGCCGACCCGCCGAAGGGCGGCAAATCACCGTCGCCCTGCGACGCTGACGATCGTCGCGGTTGCGCGGGCCGTGCCCGGGGCGCCGGCGGTGCCGAACCTGCCCGGCGTGCGGTCTCTCGGGTGTCGGGTCGGGCCGCTGGATGCCGCCGGCCCCCGCGGTCGAATTGAGGTCGTGTGGGTGCCAGGCCGCGAGCCATCGCGACGGCCGCCTGCGCCGGGCCGATTCGTCGGCCCACCGGCATGGATGCCGGATCTCCAAACTCGAACGGATTCGAGCACTGTCATGTCCCTGTCGTCGAGCCAACGCCGCGAGCAGCGGCGCCGGCTGATCGTGTCGTGGAGTCGGTCGTCCGCGAAGTCGGCATCGCCGGCCGCGGAGTCGCCGAGGTCGATGGCGGCCTACGACGCCGAGGCGCACCCCGAGAAGCAGCGCGGCCCCGCGGTGCTGCTGCCCACGGGCCTCGGCGGACTTCTCATCGCCATCGCGGTGATCCTGCTGCCGCTGGTGGCCACGGTCGCCGCGTCCTCCGCGGAGCACCTGGGCGGACGCACGCTGTTCACGGGCGGCGGCCGCTTCGCCCGCACGGTCGCGGCGGTCGGCGAGATCTTCGCCGGCCGCGGAGTCGGCGGCCTCCAGGCCTGGCTGGCGCAGGCGTATCTGTTCCTGGCCGCGGCCGTCGCGCTCATCGTGAGGGTGATGCGCCGCCATCGTCGCGACGACTACCACGGACGGTTTCGCGCCTGGGGCTGGCTGGCCGTGCTGTTCGTGGTGGCGGGGCTGGCGGGCACAACGCCCGTGGGTCGTCTGGTCGCGGCCGCGATGACCGATGCCACCGGGATCGCGTTCGGGCCGGGAGGCGTGGGCTGGTGGATCGCCCTCGCGTCGACGGTGGTGGTGGCGGTGTCGCTGTGGGCGGTGCTGCCGTTGCACGAACGGCTGGCCACCGGCCTCTGGCTCACCGCGGGCCTCGTCGGCTGGGGCGTGGCGGCGGCGGCGACGTGGCTGGCGGACGGTCGCGAGGCGTATGCCGTGGCCGGGGCCGCCGCGTGGTCGCTCGCCTCCGGCATCCTGCTGGTGGCGATGCTCGTGGCGGCGCGATCCGTGATCCGCGAGGTCCGCGGCCAGTGCGGCGTGAAGCAGCCGAAGGCGGTGAAGCCGGCCAAGGCGGCGAAGACCGACGCGGCCCGGCCCACGGCCGACTCCGGCGACGGCGACGACGCGGACACGCCCGACCTGGCGGCCGTCACGGGCGTGGACGATGCCGACACCGAATACACCGACGGCTCGGAGCACGACGGCCGCCACCTCTCGAAGGCCGAGCGGAAGCGGCTGCGCAAGCTCGCCCGGATGAACGGCGCGGCGGCGTGAGTAGGCTATCGCCCACCGCCACGCCCCCGGAGCCGCCTTGCCGATGACCGTTCGCACCCGCTTCGCGCCGAGCCCCACGGGCTATCTCCACATCGGCGGCGTCCGCACGGCGCTGTTCAACTGGCTCTACGCGCGGCGGCACGGCGGGCAGTTCATCCTCCGGATCGACGACACCGATGCGGAGCGGAACATCGACACCGCGCTCCAGCCGATCCTCGACGGGCTCCAGTGGCTGGGGATCGACTGGGACGAGGGGCCGGGCGTGGGTGGGCCGCACGCGCCCTACTACCAGTCGCAGCGGGCGGCAGGGCACCAGGCGGCGGCGGCGAGGCTGCTCGCCTCGGGGCATGCCTACCGCGACTTCGCGCGGCCCGAGGAGCTCGACGAGGAGCGAAAGGCGGCCCAGGCGGCGGGCAGGCCGTTTCTCTACAGCCGGCGGTTCGCGGCCTGGGACGACGAGACGGCCCGCCGGTTCGAGGCCGAGGGGCGGCAGAGCGTGGTCCGCCTGAAGATGCCCCGCGAGGGGTCGCTCGTGATCGACGATCAGGTTCGCGGCCGGGTGGAGTTCGCCTGGGAACGCGAGCAGGACCACGTGATCCAGCGGGCCGACGGCTCCTGCCTCTATCACCTCGCGAGCGTGGTCGACGACCACGATTTCGCGATCACCCACGTGATCCGCGCCGAGGAGCATCTCTCCAACACGCCGCGGCAGGCGTTCATCGCGCTGTCGCTCGGCTACGCCCTGCCGATCTACGCGCACCTGCCGCTGGTCGCCGAGCCCGGCAGCCGCACGAAGCTCTCGAAGCGGAAGCTCGCCCAGTACCTCAAGAACGCCGACTTCAAGCAGATCATGGAGCACGGCCAGCGGATCGCCGAGCGGGTGGGCGTGACCGCCGACGCCGACACCTTCAATCCCGTCATCGTCGACTTCTACCGCGAGGTCGGCTACCTGCCGTGGGCGATCGACAACTACATGGCCCTGCTCGGCTGGTCGTACGACGACAAGACCGAGTATTTCAGCCGCGCCGAGCTGGTGGAGCACTTCACGCTCGAGCGGATCAACTCGTCGCCGGCGAGCTTCGATCCCAAGAAGCTCTGGGCCGTGCAGGACCATTACATGACGGCGCTCTCGACCGACGAGAAGCTCGCCCTGATGCTGCCGTTTCTCGTGCGGGCGAAGCTGGTGGCCGACCCGCCGTCGGCCCCCGCGGTGGCGACGGTGCGGAGGGTGATCGAGGCCTCGGGCGACCGGCTCAAGGTGGCCGGCGACATCCTCGCCTACGCCGACTTCTTCCTGGTGGACGAGCCGCCGCTCGACGAGGCGGCCGTGAAGCAGCGGCTCGCGAAGCCCGGGGCAGGGGACCTGCTGCGGGCGTATGCGACGGCCCTGGAAACGGCGGCGCCCTTCGAGCCGGCGGCGCTCGAGGCCGCGCTCAAGCAGGTGGTGGAGGCGGCGGGCGTGAAGGTGGGCGACCTCGTGCATGCCGTCCGCGTGGCCGTGACGGGCAAGACGGTGGGGCCGGGCCTGTATGACTGCCTGGCGATCCTCGGCCGCGAGCAGTCGCTCGCGCGGATCGCCCGCGCGCTGCCGCGGTGCGGGTAGCCACGGGCAAG
>JBIIMU010000234.1:0-4922 GCA_044337845.1 Pirellulales bacterium
CGCCGGCCGGGGCAGGCTCAGCAGACCCTCGACGACGAGCGCCACGAGCATCGCGATCAGGAAGGCCCGCCAGATCTCCTGCACGAGGCTCGTGGTGTCGCCGGCCGTGCCCGTGATCCGCGTGAACGAGAGGCCGCGAAACAGCCCGTCGATCCGCTCGTCGGCCAGGGCCAGCGACGCGTCCTCGGCGGCGGGCCGGTTGACCGCCGCGAGCCGCTCGCCGCAGGCGAACACCCCCGCGTGCAGGCCCGCCTCGGTCGAAGGCGCCCCGGCCGTGCCGGCGAGCCGCGTCCATCCGCCGCCGCACGACGCCGCGACCGCCACGGCCGCCGGGCCGGCGTCGGCCTGCCGGGCGGTGCCGAGCGCCGCGAGGCCGCGGTCGATGGCCCGCTGCACGAGCGCATAGAGCACGATCCCCTCGGCGGCGAGCGACGAGTCGCGCGGGGCGGGCGTGGTGGCCACGAAGGTGACGCGGTCATCGCGGCTCGACCGGGCCACGAGCGGCGCCGACCCCGGCAGCGAGGCCAGCGGCACGAGCTCGCCCGCGAGCCCGCACGACCGCAGCACCTCGACCTCGCCGAGGGGCAGTGCCGCACCGGCCAGCGTGTTGGCCAGCAGGTCCTGATCGGTCCGCCACGACTCGGCCGCGACCGGCGGGGCGTGCGCGGTCCACGCGCCCCAGGTGCAGCCGGCGAACTCGGCCGCCGAGCCCCGCTCCGGCGGAAAGAACACGGCCTGTCCGCCCCGCGCGAGAAACCGGCTCACGAGCTCGGCGTCGCGGCCCTCCGGCAAGGGCCCCTGCCAGAGGAGGGCGGCGGCGGTATCCCACGCCGCGGCGGCGAGGCCGGCCCGCGGCACGAGATCGACGGCCGCGGCCGCCTTGTCCGGGGCGATCGCCGCCACCAGCTCGAGCACGCGGCCGGCAGCGGGGTCGTCGGCGACGACCAGCGACCGCCGCGGCGGCGGCTCGTCGTACACGAAGAAGAACTCGTTGTCGGCGGGGTCGGCGTCGGCGGGGATCGAGACCGTGCCAAACCCCTTGATGGCCGCCGACCGCTCGAGCGGGATGACGTGGTTCTTGAGCACCGCCTCGCGGCCGGCGAGTTCGACGTCGACCGAGGTCGACACGCCGCCGATCTCGAACCGCACCGGGACGGTGAGCCGCGCGCCGTCTTCCTGCCGCGCGACCGTCACCGTGACCACGAGCCGACGGTCGCGGCCGAGCGTCTCGAGCTTCACGTTCGACACCCGGACCGCGACGTTGCCCTGCGCCGGGGTGGCGTAGGAGAGCAGCTGCACGCGGACCTGCTGCGGGAGCTTGGCCAGCGCGTCGCGGATGCCGCTCCAGCCGCCGTCGTCGGGCTTCCAGTCGTTGGCCCGCTGGTCGGAGCAGATCCAGATCTCGGTCGTGCCGGCGGCGTTCTCGCGGATGAACTCGTAGGCGGACTGCAGGAGCGCCGGGAGGTCGGCCGACGCCGCGGCGGGCCCCGCGGTGGCCAGCTCGACGAGCGCCTCGGGCGACGCCACCTCCTCGGGGCCGCGGGCCGGGTCGCTGAGCACCAGCACGCGGCCGGCCCTGAGCGTGGCGAGCGACTCGGCGAGCTGCCGCCGACCGGTGTCGAGCTTCGAGGCGCCCCCCGCGGCGGCCACGGCCTGCATGCTCGGACTGCGGTCGAGGATCACGATCGCCGAGTCGGGCCGGCCCCCGGCCGCCAGCGCCAGCCAGCCCCGCGAGAGCGGCCGGCCCACGGCGAGAATCACCGCGGCCACGGCCAGCATCCGCAGCGCCATGATCAGCCAGTGCCGCAGTCGCGAGTAGCCCCGCGAGAGCGCCTTGGCCGCGAGCAGAAACTGCATCGCCGCCCAGGGCACGGTCTGGAAGCGCCGCTGGTTGATGAGGTGGATGATCAGCGGCAGCGCCACCAGCGGCAGCGCCGCGAGCACCCACGGCTGGAGGAACGTCATCGCAGGCCCCTTCCGGCCGCCCGGCCCACGAGGAACCGTGCCAGCACCTGCTCGTAGGGCTCGTCGGTCACCACCCGGTGGTAGTCGATCGCCGATTCGAGCACCACGCGGCGGAGGCCCTCGAGCCAGGCCTCGAGCGCCGCGTGGTAGCGGTCGGTGATGTCGAGCGGATCGGCGAAGATCGCGCCGCCCCCCTCCATGTCGAGGAACCGCGTCGGCCGCTGGAACTGGAAGGCGATCTCCTGCGGATCGAGCAGGTGGAAGGCGGCCACGTCGTGCCGGCGAAACCGCAGGTGGCTGAAGGCCGTCGCCAGCGCCTCGGGCTCGCAGAACAGGTCCGACACGATCGCCACCACCGCCCGCTGCCGCGTCGTCTCGGCGATCTCGTGGAGCACCTCGGGCAGCCGCGTGGGGCCCGCCGGCCTCGCCTCCTCGAGCACGTCGAACACGAGCCGCAGGTGCGCCGGGCTCCGCCGCGGGGGGAGCGACCGCACGATGCCGTCGGCCACGCAGGTGATGCCGACGGCGTCGCCCTGCTGGCTGGCGAGATAGCCCAGCGCGGCGGCGATCCGCCGCGCGTACTCGATCTTGGCGATCCCGGCGGAGGCGTAGTCCATCGAGCCCGAGGTGTCGAGCACGAGGCACAGCCGGAGGTTGGTGTCGGCCTCGTACTCCTTCACATAGTGGCGGTCGGAGCGGCCGAAGGCCCGCCAGTCGAGCCGGCGGAGGTCGTCGCCCGGCACGTACTTGCGATACTCGGCGAACTCCACGCTCGAGCCGCGATGCGGACTCGCGTGGCGGCCCGACACGGTGCCGACCATCGGCCGCCGCGCGACGAGCGGCACCGCCGCCAGCCGCGCGAGCACGGCGGGGTCGAGAAACGAGCGTGGCTGTCGGTCGATGAACATGCGGCTGCCCCCGCGCGGCGCGGGCCGCCTACGCCTGCTCGGCGACGGTCTCCTTCACCAGCCGGCCCACGATCTCCTTGGCGGAGATCCCCTCGGCCTGCGCGGCGAACGTGGTGATGATCCGGTGCGTGAGCACGGGGGCGGCCACGGCCTCGACGTCCTCGAGGCGGACCATGTAGCTGCCGGAGAGCGCGGCCCGCGACTTGGCGCCGAGGATCAGGTTCTGCACCGCCCGCGGCCCGGCCCCCCAGCTCACCAGCGGCTTGAGCCACGCCGGTGCCGAGTCGCCCTTGGGGCGGGTCTTGCGGACGAGCTTCGCCGCGAAGCGGTAGATGTGGTCGGGCACCGGCACCCGGCGGACGAGCTCCTGGTATTCGATGATCTCGGCCGCGTTCATCACGTGGGCCAGCGCCGGCGGCGGCTCGCCGGTGGTCGTCCGGGCGATCGCCACCTCCTCCTCCTCGGCCGGGTAGTCGAGCTCGATCAGGAACATGAAGCGGTCGAGCTGCGCCTCGGGGAGCGGGTAGGTGCCCTCCTGCTCGACGGGGTTCTGCGTGGCCAGCACGAAGAACGGCGGCTCGAGCCGCGAGGTCTTGCCGACCACCGTGACCTTGTGCTCCTGCATCGCCTCGAGCATCGCGGCCTGCGTCTTCGGCGGGGCCCGGTTGATCTCGTCGGCGAGCACGATGTTGGCGAACACCGGGCCGGGCACGAAGTGGAACTCGCGGCGGCCGTCGGCCGTCTCCTGGAGGATGTCGGTGCCGGTGATGTCCATCGGCATGAGATCCGGCGTGAACTGGATCCGGCTGAACTTCAGCGACACGCACTCCGCGAGCTTGCCGACGAGGAGCGTCTTGGCGAGGCCGGGCACGCCCATCAGGAGCGCGTGGCCGCGGGCGAACAGGCAGATCGTGAGCCGCTCGACCGTCTCCTCCTGGCCGATGATCACCCGGGCGAGTTCCTGCCGCAGCCGGCCGTAGACCCCGCGGAGACGGTCGAGGGCGGCGACGTCGTCGGCGCCGAGATCGGGAACGGTGGGGGACGCAGTCGCCATGAGGGCCTCCGGGGTCGTGGGGCGGACCGGCCGATCGCCCCGCAGGACGCGCCGCCCCGACCAGTATGGTCAAAACCGGCGGCGGTTTCGCGGGCCGGACCGCGAATCGACCGCCGGGCGGCGGCCGGGCGTGCGGCCCCGAGGCCAGCGGCTATCATCCGGGCGTCGCAGCCCGCCGTGCGTGGGCCCACCGCCCCTGGGCGTTTTCGCCTCCGAGAAAGGCCGTTGATTCCATGAAAGTCCTCGTCACCGGCGGTGCCGGCTTCATCGGCAGCCACATCGTCGACGCCCTGCTTGCCGGCGGCCACACCGTGGCGGTGCTCGACGACCTCTCGAGCGGCTCCCGCGACAACCTGCCGCCCGGGGTGCCGCTCCACGTGGCCGACATCGTCGACCCCGCCGCCGTCGCCCGGGTGTTCGCGGCTGAGCGGCCCGACGCCGTCTGCCACCAGGCGGCGCAGATGTCGGTGAGCCGCTCGGTCCGCGAGCCGCTGTTCGACGCCCAGGTGAACTGCCTCGGCCTGATCAACGTGCTCGACGCCGCCGTCGCGCAGGGCTGCCGGCGGGTGGTGTTCGCGTCGAGCGGGGGCGTGCTCTACGGCGACGTGACCGTGCCGGCCCCGGAGTCGACCCCGGCCAACCCGGTGAGCCCGTACGGGATCACGAAGTGGGTGGGCGAACGCTACCTCGCCTTCTATGCGGCCGAGCACGGCCTGACCGCGGTGGCCCTCCGCTACTCCAACGTCTACGGCCCCCGGCAGAACCCGCACGGCGAGGCGGGCGTGGTGGCGATCTTCTGCAAGAAGCTCCTCGCCGGCGAGCCCGCGACGATCAACGGCGACGGCCGCTACGTCCGCGACTACGTCTACGGCCCCGACGTGGCGCGGGCCAACGTGCTGGCGCTCTCGGCGACCGACCGCTGCGCCCCCGGCACGCTCACGAGCCTCAACATCGGCACCGGCATCGGCACCGACGTGGTCGAGCTCGAGGCCCTG
>JBIIMU010000235.1:0-4916 GCA_044337845.1 Pirellulales bacterium
GGCCGGCAGCCAGCGACTCCGAAAGGCATGCCACACCCGGCGGTAGTCGATGCCGCCGGCCAGCGGGTCCGCGCCACCGAACGTGGAGCCACCCTGCGGTCCGCCGAGCGGAGCCAGAACGGTGTCGCGGATGGGAACCAGCACGCCCGCGCCCGGACCCGCCGAGGTCGCCGTCGAAGCCGATCCGTCCATGGGGTTGCTGGCCTCACTCATGGTGTATTCCAAGTTCCGTCCACGTTGCCTGCCGCGGGGGTCGCTGCCTTACTGAAAATCAAGTTTACCCCAAGTTCTCGCCGCTGCGGGGCGGCGGTGCATCCGCCGGCTTTCGGGCGAAAGCGGTCCCCTGGATCGAGGGGAATCCGGCCGCCACGGGCCGCGGGGCCGCTGCGGGGCCTCCCGCCCCGGCAAACGAGGTCCGGACGAGGGTCGGGCCCGCCTCTTCCACCACCACGAGGTAGGACAGAATCTTCATCTCGAGCACCAGGAAGCCCACGGCCATCAGCATCATGAGCACCGCGGCCGGCAGGCTGTCGTGGAACGCTTCGGCGAGCGACTGGCCCTGTTCGAGAAGCCCCATGCCCGCCAGGGATGTCGAGACGCCCTGCAGCGAGTCCTCGAAGTGATAGAGGATGCCGGCCACCGTGATCCGGAAGGCGTTGCACGCCAGGGCGATCGGAATGGCGCTCGCGGCGATCACCAGGTTCTCCCACCACTCGAGGCCGCCGACCATCATCAGCATGACGGCGAGCCACACGAAGATCGTGAGCATCTTCAGGCCGCTGCAGGCATCGACGACGCCGAGCACCTGGCCGTCACCCAGGATGATGCGGTTGCCGTCGCGAAATGCGTCGAGCCCGATGGTCTGCAGCGTGTAGGTGCTGAGGATCGTGGCGACCGTCTGCAGCGGACCCAGGAGGTAGCGGGTCGCCTCGTCGGGCAGCGGGTACATGAAGATCAACGACGCGATCGGCGCCCAGGCCCAGCGAAACATGCTCCAGCCGCCCGCCAGCAGAAACACGCCGAGCAGCGCGGGCACGAAGGTGTACATGTCGATCGTGACGATCCTGAAACTCGCGCAGAACAGCCGCAGCGCGAAGCTCGCCACCAGGAGGCCGATGCCCGCATACCGCGCCGATGGGGCGACGGCCCCGACGGGCTGGCGCCACCAGAAGAGCAGCACCACCGTGAACACGGGCACGATCCAGCCGTGCTGGTACTGGGGATTGTCCCAGAACGATGGCAGTTGCGCGAGGCTGATCCAGTAGCTGTAGAAAAGGAGTGCCGACAGCGCCCCGACCACGATCCAGGGGATGCCCTGCACGGGATCCCGGAGGTCGGCGGCAAAGGCCTTGGCGCGACGCACCGCCCCCTCCATGAGGCCTTCGTCGATGGCAACCTGCGGCTGCGCGACGGCAGCGGCCGGCCGCTCGACGGGCGGCTGGGGACGGTTCGTCGGAACGATGGGAGAGGGCAACGACATGGTGGAGTGCTGGCGCCCCGAGCGATGACTCCTGAACTATACACCGGCGTGATGTCGATTTCATGACCCCGGTGCGGAGCCGCACAATCGCGTTCATCCGCCGCCGAGCGACTCCCACGCCAGGCCGACGGCCGCACGGAGCGGCCGCCAGAACACCACGGCGGCCGCAGCGACGGCGGGGAGTGGGTCGATGGCGGGCCCACCGTGGCGACGACCGGCCGCAACGCCACGCCGCAGGGCGGCCGTTACGATCGCCACGACCGTCAGGGTTTGCCAGCCGACGGTCGCCCCGAAGACGGCGTAACTGCCGGCATCGTTCGCCCGCGCGGTGACCCAGCCCAGCGCCCACCCCGCCACGGCACCGGCCGCCGCGGCCGCGACCGCCGCCGCACGCGGGGCATCTGGCCAGCGTTCGCCACCGCCGCCGATGCCGGGAGGTCCCACGTCGGGAAGCACCGCGACGACGCCCAGCACGATCCCCACCGCGATCCATGCGGTCCGTCGCGACACGCGGTGAGGTTCCGGCTCCGCGGCGAGCAGCGACCAGGCCACCAGCAGCACGAGCACGCCGGTGTGCAGCGCCCACGACACCGCGAGCCGGAAATCACCATGCATCAGCAGCCGGTCGATGCCCTGCCAGGTGGCGTGGCCGAGCCACGGCAGCGACCCGCCCCCGCCCACCACCTCCACCGCCGCGACGGCCGTGGCGATGCCCCCGCACGCAGCCTCCACGAGCGGGTAGCGGGGCGAGATCGCCGTCCCGCAGGCGCGGCAGCGGCCGCCGAGGAGGATCCAGCCGAGGACCGGCACGTTGTCTCGGGGGGCGATCGGCGTGCCGCAGGTCGGGCACCGCGACGCCCCGACCACCACCGACGTGCGGCGGGGCACCCGGTGAACGACCACGTTGACGAAGCTGCCCAGCGTGGCCCCCCAGGCGAACGCCAGGGCGAGCACCGCGAGTTCGGCCCCGGGAACGCCGGCGAACCAAGGCAGCATCGGCGGCGGGGCTCCGGGGGCGTTCCTGCCGTGGGGGCCGGCGGGGATTTCGTGTAGGGTACCCGGCCAGCCGACGCGATCCACCGGTCGCGGCGCCCCGCGTCCGTGGTGATCCCGCGCATGACCAACCACCCCCTTCCCGATGACCCGGCGTCCCGGCGGCGGCTCCTGCCGCCGTGGGTCGGCCCAGTCGCGCGGATCGCCATGACCGCGGCGCTCCTCGCCTACGCGCTCCGCGGCGTGAAGTGGGAAGACCAGGTCGTCGACGGCCAGGTCGTGAGCGGCATGCGGACGGTGCTCGCCGGGGCCGACTGGCGGTGGTGGCTCGCCGGCATGGGCCTGGCGATGCTCGTGCAGGTCGTCGCCGGCATCCGCTGGGCGGAACTCGCCCGCCCGCTGGGCTTCGACTTCCCGCGGCGGATGTTCGTCTGGCGGTTCTTCGAGGGCATGTTCTTCAGCCTCTGCCTGCCGTCGTCGATCGGCGGCGACGTGGTGAAGGCCTATCGCATCGGCGACACCACGCCGCGGCGGCTGCTGGCCGGCTGCTCGGTGCTGGCCGATCGCCTCACCGGACTCTCGGCCCTCGCGGTGCTCGGTGGGGCCGCGCTGGCGGCGCGGAAATACGATCTCTCGCTCCCGGTGACGCTCGCCGTGGCCGCAGGCCTGCTCGCCGTCGTGCTTGGCGCGTTCCTGCTGGCCGTCTCGTGCCTCGACACGATCATCGCGGTGCTTCCCGAAGGGGGGCCGTTTCGCGGGTTTCTTTCCGAGCTGCTCCCCTACCAGCAGCGGCCCAGCCTGATCGCCAAGGCGGTGGCCTGGTCGTTTCTCGTGCAGGCCGGCGGGGCGGTGAGCGTGGCGGTGTCGGCGCGGGCCCTCGGCGTGGAGCAGCCGCTCTCGGTCTGGTTCTCCGTCGTCCCGCTCGTGGCGCTGGTGGCCGTGCTGCCGATCAGCATCGGCGGCTTCGGCGTGCGCGAGAATGCCACGGCGCTCCTGCTGGCCGAGCAGGGGGTGTCGGCCGACCGCGCCGTGGGCGTGGCGCTCCTCTGGGGACTGAGCCAGCTCGTCATCGGCCTGATGGGGGGCGTGCTCTTCCTGCTCGACCGCTCGCGGCCGTCGGCGGACTGATCAGGCCTTGCGGCGGGCGTCCACGAGCAGGATGCCGGCCACCGTCTTGGCATCGTCGATGATGCCGGCGCGGCACATCGCCACCGCGTCGTCCCAGGCGACGAGGCGGGTCGTGATCTGCTCGCCGGGCTCGAGCGCCTGCGGCCCCGGCACGAGCTCGCGGGCCACGAACAGATGCATCCGTTCGCGGAGGATGCCCGGCGACATCCAGAACGATCCGGCCGGCTCGACGAGGCCCGCGCGATAGCCCGTCTCCTCCGTCAGCTCGCGGCGGGCCGCCGCCTCGAGCGACTCCTCGCGGTCGAGCGTGCCGGCGGGCAGTTCGAGCAGCGTGCGGTCCACCGCCGTGCGCGCGACGTTCACGAGGCAGATCGTGTCGTCGTCCACGAAGGGCACCACCACCACGCTGCCGGGGTGCAGCACCACCTCGCGACTCCGCTGCGATCCGTCGGCGAGCCGCTCGCGGCGCCGGACCACGCGGAAGCGGCGGGCCTCGAGGAGCGGCTCGTCGTCGGGATGCAGCGGCAGCTCCATCACCGGGGCTCCCCGCCGGAGGCCGTGGTGGCGAGCCAGGCGCGACGGCCGTCGAGGGTGAGCCGCGCCGTCGGCTCGGTGCCGCGGCGGTGCACGAGCGCCAGCGCCAGCGAGGCGTCCGCCCCCGGCGCCGCGCAGGCCGACGTGATCGCGCCCACGGGTGCCCCGTCGGCGAGCACGGGCGTGCCCGCGGCCGGCGGCACCCGGCCATCACAGCCCACGAGCGTGAGGCGCCGGTTCACGTGCCCCAGGGCGTCGAGCCGGGCGACGGTCTCCTGGCCGAGGTAGCAGCCCTTGGTGAACGAGATCGCCCGCGCGGGCAGGTCGAGCTCCTGCGGCAGCGTCTTCTCGAGGATGTCGGCGGTCGCGGGCGTGCGCTCCTCGATCCGCAGCGTGTCGATGGCGTCGGCGGTCGCCATCGGCAGGCCCGCGTCGACGAGCCACGAGCGGAGCGCCGCGGCGTCGGCGGCGGCGGCGCGGATCAGGAAGGCGGCCGGGCCGTAGCCGGCGACGCGGATCACCTGCACCGCGGTGCCACCGGCCGCGCCGTGCGCGTGATCGCCCGGGCTCACCGCCACCACGCCGAGCCGCGCTTCCAGCCAGTCGGCGGCGGCCGGTCCGGCCACGAGCACCGTGGCATGCGCCGACGAGGCATCGCGAAACTCGACCTGCTCGCGGATGTGGTGGTGCTCGAGATGATCGAGCAGCGCCGACCCCGCCGGCGCGCCGGCGTCGATCTCCAGGCCGGCGTCGGTGCGGAGGACCAGCGCGACGGCGAGGA
>JBIIMU010000236.1:0-4895 GCA_044337845.1 Pirellulales bacterium
CCGGAGATCCCTCGCGATCGTAGAAGCCGAAGAACACGCCCCCCGGGTCGTGGTCGAACTGCGGCGCACAGTACTTGTTGTTGGTGGGGTTGTTGAGCAAGCACTGGTTGCCATTGCAGAAGGAGCCCGCGTTGCCCACGTAGTGAGACGTCGCGATGCTGAAGTGGTTCGCCGAGCCAAACCTCACGAGGTCGTTCAGCGGCGGCGATGTGTCCGACGCGCAGCGGTAGGCGGGGATCGATGTCTGCAGCGCCGCCACGTCGGCCGGTGCGGCGCCGGACCTGTAGAGATCTCTGAGCCGGCGTGTGTCGGGCCGCATGCGGTCGTAGAGGCCGCCCTGCTCGAGGTACGGCATGATGAACACCGCCCATCCCCACGAGGGCTCGCCGGTCCGACTGTAGAAGGAGAAGCCGGCCGGGAAGGCCTTCTTCGCCGCCTCGAAGCCGACGATGCCGAGGCCGATCTGCTTGAGGTTGTTGGAGCACGCGCTCCGCCGCGCCGACTCGCGGGCCGTCTGCACCGCCGGCAGCAACAACCCGATCAGCACCGCGATGATCGCGATCACGACGAGCAGCTCCACGAGCGTGAAGCCCGGGGCTCCGCGGGACGGACGGCCGCCACGAGCAGCCCCGGTGGTGCCAACGCCCCGATGCCTGACGACGAAGCTCTGCCGCATGACAGCACCCCCCAATTGGACGACGAATGGGCCGCGCAACGAAGGAATACGATCCCGCCCGGCCCCGTCCGCAAATTACGCCACCGTAAGGCGGGCGTCAAACCCGAACGGCAGGCAGCGGGGCGGTCACGGCGGCGGTCAGGTGGCGCTGCCCTGGTGGCGGAACTGCCACGGCGGAATGGGGTCGGGCTGCGACCAGAGGCCGATCTTCTGGGCCCGGGCCTGCTCCTGAAACGCGGCGAGCGTGGGATCGTTGGAAAACTCCGTGTAGTGCCAGGCGTTGCCGGTGGCGATCATCTGCCGGTTCACATCGACCCCGTCCACGCTCACGCTCCCGATCCAGCGGCCATACTGGTCGCGTCCCTCGTCGGCCACCGCGACCGTCTTCCCGAACACCATCGCGGCGAGGGCCTCCCGCGAGGCGCGGCCGTATTCCTGGCCCACTTCGGGGGCGTCGATCGACGCCAGCCGCACCTTCTGCTGCTGGTTGTTTTCGTCGAGGCAGGTGATCGTGTCGCCGTCGTGCACGCCGACCACCCGCCAGAGGTGCGTGGGCGTGGCCCGCGGCGCCGCGCTCACGGGCTGGGCGGGCACGCCGGTCGCCGGAGGCGGAGCCAGCGGCGGTGCCGCCGCCACGGCCGGAGCCGCGGGAGCCGACGACGCCCCTGCCGCCAAGGCCGCGCTCGCCACGGCCGGCGGGACGACCGTGACCCAGTCGCCCGACGGCGGCGCGGCCGGCGGCGGCGGAGCCAACGGTGGAGCCGCCGGTGCCGGTGCGCCGGCGGGCGTGGCGGTCGATGCAATCCACTGCGAGGGTGGCGGAGCCACCGCGGGCACGGGCGGCTGCGGCGCCGGCAGTCCCGCCGCGGGGGGCACCACCGGCGTGCCGGTGAGCGCCCGCGCGTCGCTCGGAAACTGGTAGGGCACGGGCTGGTAGCGGGCCACGGTCGCCGGCGGCAGCGCCGGCGCGACCGGCGGCGCGCCGGACGTCGCGTAGTTCCAGCCGGTCGGGACCGGCTGAACCGCCGCGGGCCTGGCCTGGGGGCGATTCACCCCGGGCACCGCGAGCACCGGCGGGCCCGCCTGGTAGGTGAACACGTAGGTCGGCGCGAGATAGACCGTCATCGGCCGGCCGTCGGGCCCGATGCCCTGGTAGGGGATCGCCTGCGGCTGCCAGCCCGGCGGGATGGCGCCGCCCTGAATGACCGTCTGCGGGGCGGCGGATGCCTGCCAAAACGGGACGATCGCCGCCGAACCGCTCGCCGCGGCGGGCGCGGCGGGCGCCTGCGCCTCGGCCGGCGCAGCAGCCCAGGCGGCGATGATCGCAGCCGCTCCGACCGCTCCGGCCAGTCCGTGAGGCCGCCAACTCCGCATGTCCCAACTCCCGGGGGTCGGGCTTGTACCAGCGCCCGCCTGCCTTCTGCGATCGGTATTTCCGCCGCCATCCATCAGCCCGACTCGGAGCCGGACCGCTCTGCTTGCCGGACCGGGAGCGAATGGGTGAACTGGGAAGAATGCGTGTCCGCGGCAGCGCTCGAACAGACTGGTTTCGGCTGCTCGCCCTCCTGCTGGCCACCGCCGGGCCCGTGATGCAGTCGCGGGCGGAACTCGTCGATGTGGCCGCGGCGGCAGCCGTCGCCGAGCGGGCCGGCCTGCGGGTGCTCGAGTCGCGTCGGCTCGTGCTCGTCACCGATCGGCCGCCGCGCGACGCGGATGGCGTCGAAGACCTGCCCCGCCTGTTCGACGAGGCCGTCGCCGCCTGGTGCGATCACTACGGCATGGATCCCGCCGCGCTCGCCGACTGGCGGTGCCTCGGCTGCCTGGTGATGGATCGCGAGACGTTTCGCGCGGCGGGGCTCCTGCCCCCCGAGATCCCGGCCTTCGTGAACGGGTTCTCCGACCGCAACCGCTTCTGGCTCATGGATCAGCCCAATCCCGCCTACCGCCGGCATCTGCTCCTGCACGAAGGCGCGCATGCCTTCACGCTCACCGTCCGCGGGCTGGCCACGCCCGTCTGGTACAACGAAGGCATCGCGGAATACCTGGCGACGCATCGCCTCGACGATTCCGGCCGCTTCGTGCCCACCCCGATCCCGGCCCGGGCCGGCGACGTGGAACAGCTCGGCCGCATCGACCGCCTCCGCGACCTCCGCGCCACGGCCGCGGCTCCGGCGCTCGCCGATGTGTTCGCCGTGGAGCCGGCCCTGCATCACGACATCGCGGCCTATGCCTCGAGCTGGGCCGCGGTGGTGCTCCTCCGTGGCCATCCGGCGTACGCGGCCCCGTTCGCCGCGGTCGAACGCGGCCGGCTGGGGCCCGACTTCACCGCCCGCGTCGCCGCCATGCCGGGCTTCGACGCCGCCCGTGCCGCCCGCGACTTCGACGCACTCACCGACGACCTCGACTACGGCTACGACTTCGCCCGCTCCGCGGTCGACTGGTCGCCGGGGCGGCAGCTCGACGGCCCCGCCCGGGTCGCGGTGGCGGCGGGACGCGGCTGGCACAACACCGGCATCGCCCTCCGGGCGACATCCCGCTGCCGGCTTCGCGCGCAGGGCCGATGCACGCTCGGCCGCGTGGGCGACACCGCGATCGAGACGGAGCCCGACGGGATCTCGCTCGATTGGTATCGCGGCCGGCCGATCGGCAGGATGCTGGCGGCCCAGTGGGTGGAGACGCCGCCGGGGGGCGGCCGGCCGCGCTTCGTGGTCCTCGGCGAGGGCGCCGACACGATCGTCACCGCCGCGACCGACGGGCCGTTGTACCTCAAGGTCAACGAACCGCCCGCCGAGCTCGCCGACGACGCCGGCGAGTTCACCGTGGACGTAGCGCCCGACCGAGAGCCGTGAGGGCAGTCGGAGCGCTCACGCGGCTCCGCTTCCCGCAACGCCCTCGTCTCACGCGCGCACGGCGAACTCACCGTACCGCACGCCGGTCGTACCGCTTACGCGGTTACGCTTCCAGGAAGCCCAATCGCGTGAGCGATGGGGACTCTCCGCTTCCCGCAACGCCCTCGTCTCACGCGTGCACGGCGAACTCACCGGCCGACGTGCTCGGGAGGTTCGTCTGGCCCATCAGCCAGAGATCGACCGACCGGGCGCACTCGCGGCCCTCGTGGATCGCCCACACCACCAGCGACTGGCCACGGCGGAGGTCGCCCGCGGCAAACACGCCCTCGCGGCTCGTCATGAAGTCGGCTCCCGCCTTCACGTTGCCGCGGGGGTCGAGCTCGAGGCCGAGATCGGCGATGGGCCCGTGCTTCTCCGGTCCCACGAAGCCCATTGCGAGCAGCGCCAGCTGGCAGGGCCACTCCTGCTCGGTGCCGGGCAGTTCCTTGAACTTCTGCTGGCCCGTGGCCGGATCCTGATACCACTCGATCCGCACGGTCCGCAGGCCGCGAAGGTTGCCGGCCTCGTCGCCGAGAAACTCCTTCGTGAGGATGCCGAACTCGCGGCGGCAGCCCTCCTCGTGCGAGGAGCTCGTCCGCATCATCACCGGCCAGGCGGGCCAGGGCGTGTGGGCCGGCCGTTCGTTCCGCCGCGGATACTTGCCGAGATCCGGTGGCTGCGGGAGCAGCTCGAACTGGGTCAGGCTCGTGCAGCCCTGGCGGTTGCTCGTGCCGTCGCAGTCGGAGCCGGTGTCGCCACCGCCGATCACGATCACGTCCTTGCCCGTCGCCGAGATCTGCCCGGGCACCTCGTCGCCGGCGTTCTTCTGGTTCTGCTGCGGCAGAAACTCCATCGCGTAGTGCACGCCCCTGAGCTCGCGGCCCGGGATCGGCAGGTCGCGGCCCAGCGTGGCCCCGCCGGTGAGCACGACGGCGTCGTACTCCTCGACGAGCGACTGCGTGCTGACGTCAGACCCCACGTTCACGCCGCAGCGGAACTCGACCCCCTCCTCCCGCATCTGCTCGACGCGGCGCCAGACCCGCCACTTCTCGAGCTTGAAGTCGGGGATGCCGTACATCAGGAGCCCGCCGGGGCGATCGGCCCGCTCGAAGAGCGTGACCAGGTGCCCGGCCCGGTTGAGCTGCTGCGCGGCGGCGAGCCCCGCCGGGCCGCTGCCCACCACGGCCACCCGCTTGCCGGTGCGGACCAGCGGCGCCTCGGGCACCACCCAGCCCTCGTCCCAGGCCTTGTCGGCGATCGCCATCTCGATCTGCTTGATCGCCACCGGATCCTCGTTGATCCCCAGCACGCAGGCCGCCTCGCAGGGGGCG
>JBIIMU010000237.1:0-4887 GCA_044337845.1 Pirellulales bacterium
GAAGCATCAGGGTGCCGGTGTGGTTGCTGCCGCCCGACAGCAGTGATATTGTCAGCAATATGAAGACGACAATCGATGTTGCCGACGCCCTGCTGGAAGAGGCTCGCCGCGTGGCCGCCCGCGACCGCACGACGCTGCGGCAACTCGTTCACGAAGGCCTCCGCCGCGTGCTCGAGGAACGTCGGCCGCGTCGCCATACCTTCCAGCTGCGGCAGGTGGAACCCGGTGGCGGCGGCTTCCAGCCGGAGTTTGCCGACGGCGACTGGGCGCGCATCCGCGACGAGATCTACCGGGGCCGCGGCGCGTGATCGCCGTCGATACGAACATCCTCGTCGCGTTCATGCGCGCGGAGTACCCGCACCACGCCCGGGCCCGCGAACGAATCCGCGAACTGGCGGAGGGGTCGGCTCCCTGGGCTTTGCCCTGGGCGTGCGTTCATGAGTTTCTGGCGGTGACGACGAACCCCCGGGTGTTCCGGGTTCCCCTGGCGTTGCAGCAAGCCGCCGACGCGATCGACGCCCTGCTCGAGTCGCCGACCGCGGTGTTGATCTCCGAAGGGCCCGACTACTGGACGACCCTCCGCACGCTGGTGGAGGAGGGCGGCATTGCGGGTCCGCGGATTCACGACGCCCGAATCGCGGCCGTCTGCCTCACGAACGGCGTCAGAGAACTGTGGACGGCGGACCGTGACTTCAGTCGGTTTGCGGCGCTCCGTGTTCACAATCCGTGCGCCGGCTGATCCAGTCGAGGCAGGCCGCGAAAGATCTCGGGGCGGACCCGCATAACGTCTGGTGAGGGCCGTACGATACGGTTTGTCCTCCCGGATGCCGCCATGCGCCGCCTTGCCATGACTCTCGCCATCGTGTGCTGCCTTCTGGGCGTGGGGCTCCTGGCGCTGCGGGCTGCCGATGAGGGGCCGGCTCCATCGCCAGGCCCGGCTGCTCGCCAGGCCGGGCCGACGGTCATCACGTCGCCCACGCCGACGACCCGGCTGTATGTGAAGACGGTGCCGCAGGGGGCGCAGGTGATGCTCGACGGCAGGCCGCTGGGCCCGAGCGACGGCCTGTTCATCGTGCCGCCGGGCACGTCGCGGGTGCGGGTGGAGTTCGAGGGCGGGGAACCGCAGGAGCGGGTGGTGGAGATCGCCGCCGGCCGGATCACGCGGCTGGAACTCGACTTCGCCACGCCCGAAGCGGCCCGCCCGGCCAATGGAGGAGGCTCCGCCACCGCGCGAGAGGGCCTGCTTGCGGCCGATGGTCGGCTGCTGCTGGCTGCGTCCCGAGTCCTGCGGGTGCCGTCGCTGGCCGATGTGCAGGCGATCGGCGGGCTGCCCACGGCATCGAAGATCGACGAGGCCTTGCTGCGTCCCCTTCCGGCGAATCTGGTCTTCGACGACGTCCCGCTGCCCGAGGTGCTCAACCGCATCAGCGAAGTCGCGGAGATCGCGATCTCGATCGACGAGCGTGCCCTGAGCGCGAAGGGCTTCGATCCCGCTGCACGCGTGACGGTCCGCCCGGGCGGCCTGCCGCTCGGGAGCGCGGTCAGCGAAATCGTGCGGCAGCAGCAGCTCCGCTGGATGTGCGAGGGGGACGAAATCGTCGTCACGGCGAGCGGCGTCGATCAGGAGATGGTCGAGCGTGTCTACCGTATCGACGACCTCGTCACGCCGAATGATCCGGAAGGTGGACGATTGCTGAAGTTTCTGAGTGAAGCGAGTTGGCCACTCGAGACGATGCCGATCACGAGTTATCGCCAGCTCACCTTCGCGCCGGCGGTGCGCGTGTGGACGCCGGAGACGAAGATCGATGAAATCGTGGTGCAGGCGCCGTGGTGGCGGCAGTGGCGGACCGCCCGGCTGCTGGCCCTGCTGCGGCAGCTGCGCTCGACCCCGGTCGCCGACCGCGTGCCGCTTTCGGCGGATGGATACTGGAGCGATGCGGATTCGGCGGCGGCGGCCCGGGCGGCGCTCGACACGCCGCTCGATCGCGACGTCGCCCTCGACGGCATGCAGCTCGGCGACGCGATCGCCCGACTCTCGCAGGCGGCCGGCGTGCCGATCGGGTTCGATTCCATCGGGCTCGCCGCCTCGCCGCTGCTCGCGAAGCGCGTGGCCGTTCGAGGGCCGACGAAGGGTCAGACCCTGGCCGCCGTACTCGACGCGATCCTCGACGGCGGCCTCTGCTTCGAGCTGGCCAGGGACCGGCTCACCGTGTCCAACCGCCGCTGGTCCTCGGCCGCCTACTACCCCGTGGACGACCTCCTCGCCGCCGGCCAGACGTTCGATTCGCTCCAGTCGCGGATCGGATCGCAGGGCGGCCCGACCTGGGTGATCGACGGGGGCGTCAACTGCCTGGCGATCACGCGGACCACGGCCGGCCACCGGGCCGTCGAGAGCGTCCTCCGCTCCCTGCGGAAGAAACCGAAGCACAATGAACCCAAGGCGCCGATGCAGGCGGAGAAGCCGGAGCCGTCGCCTGCGCGTGCGCCGTGGGAGCGGGAGCTCGACCGCTTCGTGAAGCGGATCCGCGTCGAGGGGAGAGCAGGCCAGCACGAGGCCGCTGTTTCGCTCCGCGTCTTGCAGCCGGACAAGGACGACCACGAGGTCTATCGCAAGACACAGGCGCAGCTCATCAAGAGCCCCTTCGTGTTCCAGAAGGCCCTGCGTGAGCCGGGCATCGCCGAGCTTCCGACGCTGGCGGGCGAGGGGGATCGCGTCGGCTGGCTCGCCCGGCACGTGCAGGTCGCGGCGCCGCGAGACTCCGACACCATCGAGGTGAGTCTGAGCGGGGAAAACGCCGACGACGTGGCACGAATGGTCTACGCGATCACGACGGTCTACCTCAGGGAAGTCGTGCACAAGGAGCGCCGCGAACGCATCGAGCGTCACCGCGCGCTGGAAAAGGCACACGAGAAGGCCGGTGAGCGACTCGGCGTTGCCCGCGACGCGCTCACCAACGCGACCGAGGAAAGCGACCGAGAACGGCTGCGAGACGACGTCACGAAACTGGAAGAGGCGACGAAACTCTTGGCGGCGGAGCTCGATCGGGCAGCTGAGGGCATCTCGTCGATTCCCGACCGCGTCGAGCTCGTCGAGCGGGCGAGGCCGTCCGCTGTTTCTCGATGATTGGTGCGGGATCATGCCCCTGTGTTCATCCATGGACTGCATCCTGAAGGATGGCGTGTCCCGACGGCTCGAACGTGATCAGGTGATCGATGTGATGAACAGCCGGTACTCCTTCAGCGTGCGGCGGGCGGCCGATGCGGACGCGCTGAAGCCGTTCTCGTTGAAGTACCGTGAACGCTGGCAGCAGGACGCGCCGCAGCCACAGGCCGGATGGATTGATGCAGCCGAACTCAAGCTGGCCATGGTCGCCACCATCTCGTGGTTGCCCATGGAGACGATTCTCACAGACGCGGATTTCCAGATGACAGGCGCCGACTCACGTGTGAATGACCAGGGCGATGAGGTGGTGAGGATCGTGTACCGTCACACCGCTGACGCATCGAACGACTATCGTCTGCAGTTGTCGCCGGAGCGACCCTGCCTGCCGCCTGGCGATTGGAATCGCGTGCCTGATCGCCTGGGTCGCCCCGGATGAAGCCCCGGCCGCGACAGATTTCCGGGTGGTGGCGCATACCGTCTGGTGAGGGCCATGGCACCGGTACCGGCAGATCAATCGATGACACGAATGCGCTACGCACTCACCGTCAATGTCGCCGAATGGCCGCTCGACTTCGCCCGCCTCTGGCGGGAGACGCTGCGGCCGCACGGATTGGTCGTTGAACTTGCGGCAGGGTTCCGCCCGGACGCCCATGCCGCGGGCCCCCTCAGGTTCCAGCTCGCGATCGAGTCCGGCGCGTTTCCCGGGGCGGAGGGGTTCGGCGACCGGCCGCTGCTCGCGGGATTCGACGCGAGCTTCGAGCGGCTCGAACCCGTGGACCACCACCGGCTCACGGCCGAGTGCCCGGCGCGCGTGAGAGGCGTGTATCGCCAGAGCCCGTGCGAGGCCCATTTCATGACGGACGAGCGGCACACGGCCGCCGACGTGCGGCTCCAGTGCTTCGCCGCCGCCGCACTGGCTGCGAGTGGCGACGGCGTGATGCACGACAGCACCTCCGGCGAGTACCTGCTCGGCGCCGAGGCGTTTCGCCACGCCGCGCTGCAGGCCGATCGGTATCAGGCCCGCGGCGGCCTGCCGGCGGCGCGGTATGATCGAGAGATGATCAAGAACCCGCAGGCCTACGCGCGGCAGTCCGAGGAAGAAGAGCGGGCCGCCCTGCGGGGCATGACCGCCGAGGATTCGATCGCCCTCGGCGAAGCCCTGCTGACGTCGGATCTGATGCGGCTGGCCCAGTTCCCCGACGACGACCATCCCCGTAGTCTCGCGATCGCCCTGGGACTTCGGTCGACGGCCGCCTCAACCAAGGCGGTGCACCATCATGGCGGCGAGTGAGTTCGACGACTTCTGCCGGTTTGCCTTCACGTTTCTCGAAGGGCAGGGCACGCGATTCCTTGTTGTCGGTGGATTGGCGGTCGTGGCCGTGGGCGAGCCGCGGACGACGGCTGATGCGGACGCGATCGTGTTCGTCTCGCCGGCCGAGGCCGAGTCGCTCGTCCGGCAGGCCGCCGAGGCGGGCTTCGACGTTCGCGCGGAGGTCGAACGGGAGCGGCTCGCGACCACGGGCACCATGCGGTTCCGCCGAGGAAGATTCCAGCTTGACCTCATCACCGCGTCCCTTCCCTTCGAGGAGACGGCCTACGGTCGCGCCAGCGTCCACGAACTCTTCGGGATTCGCCTGCCGTTCCCCAGCCCCGAGGACCTGATCCTGCTGAAGGTGCTCGCTGGCCGTGACAAGGACATGCTCGACGCGACGGGCGTGGTCCGC
>JBIIMU010000042.1:0-11496 GCA_044337845.1 Pirellulales bacterium
CGGTCGAGGCCGACAAGCCGGCCGCCGAAGGCCGCGTCGTCGACCTCAAGAACGAGGTGGCCCGGGCGGCTGCGGCGCACGCCCGGTGGCTCGGCGATGTGGCGTTTCAGGCGGGCTACGAACGCCTCGCCAAGACGCTCGCCGATCGTCAGGCGGCGGTGGCGTCCGCGGAATCGGCGTGGGGCGACGTGGAGGCCAAGCGACGCGCCGACGAAGGGGCGCTGCAGGCGGCGACGGCGAAGCGGGACGGCCTGCAGAAGCAGGCCGACGGGCTGACAGCGGCGATCGCCCAGGCGGAACAGCAGGTCAAGGATCTGACCGCGCAGCTGGAAAAGCACAAGGCTGAGATGGCGGGCATTCAGACCGGCCTGCCCGCGGCGAAGACCGAGGCCGACGCCGCCGCAGCCGCCCTGGCCACGGCGGCGAAAGCCGCGCAGGAGCAGCAGGCCGCGATCACCGCCCGCCAGGCCGAGGCTGACGCCACGGCGAAAGAGCTCGACGCCCTGCAGGGTGCGGCGAACTGACGGCCGCGAATGATTCGCCTCAGCATCACTCCCAGGCACGAACTCAGCGAAGGGTTACCCGTGCCCCGGGAGCCGGCGTATGCCGCCAAGCGCAGCCACGATGGCGAAGCGCAGGCGGCATTCGAGTGAGCCGAGGCCACGAAGGCCGAGGGGAACGTCCGGCGATCGGGCACGGGTAACCCTGAGCCGTGAGCCCGCCGCATGTCCGCATCGCTCACGCGATGGCGGCTTCCCGAACCCGAGCCTCACATCGACGCCTGCCCCAGCGCCCGCCGCAGGGCCGTCATCGCGATCTCGCCGAACTGCCGCGGCGGCACCCGCCAGAGGGCCGGGTTGTGGAGCTCCACGGCGACGGCGGCCTCGTAGCCGATCTCCCGGAGCCGGCCCACGAGATCGTCCGGCGGCGACGCCCCCTCGCCGGGCAGGATCCGGTCGGCGTCGGCCGCCATCTCGCGGGGCACGTCGGCGATGTCGGAGAGCTGCACGTGGGCGAGGTTCTCCTTGGTGAGCAGCCACAGATCGAGCGGCTTGCTGGGGCCGACGGTGTACTGAAACCAGTCGAGGCACAGCCCCAGCGCCGGCGACCCCACCTGCTCCACCACGGCCACCGCCGACTGGAGGTTGTTCGGAAAGCTCGCCCGCGCGTCGAACTCGAGCGCCAGCCGCACACCCGCATCGCCGGCCTGCTTTGCCGCCTCGACGAGGCTCGCCGAAAGCCGGCCGAGGTCCTGCTCCCCGAGCGGGCCGAAGGCGTCGCCCGCGACCACGAGCACCGGCACGCCCAGGTCGCGGCAGAGCGTCAGCCGCTCGCCGAACTGCCGCCAGTGCTCGCGGCGGGCGTCACCCTGGCTCGTGAGCAGGCCGCCCTGGAAGCTCGCGGCCACCGGCGCGATGCCGTGGGTCGCCAGCCGGTCGCGGACAGCCTCGATCCCGCCGGCCTTCACCGCGGCGTCGACGTGGCCCAGCCAGAGATCGACGGCGTTCACCTGGCCGGCCGCGTAGTCCTCGAGCACCGCCTCGAGCGGCGCCTGGAGCGAACACACCGTCGCGATGGCGGGCTTCATGAGAGCCTGTCGCGGAGCATGGCGACGACCTCGGCGATCGGCACCCGCGTCTGGGCGAGCGAGTCGCGGTCGCGGAGCGTGACGGTCTTGTCGGTGAGGGTCTGGCCGTCGATCGTCAGGCACCACGGCGTGCCGGCCTCGTCCTGGCGGGCGTAGCGGCGGCCCACGGAGCCCTTCTCGTCGTACTGGCAGGCCATGTGGGGCTTGAGGGCCCGGTAGAGGTCGATGGCCACCTCGGGCATGCCGTCCTTCTTCACCAGCGGCAGGATCGCCGCCTTCACGGGCGCCAGCCGCGGATGGAACTTCATCACGGTCCGGCTTCGCGGCTTGCCGTCCTCGTCGGGCACCTCGTCCTCGTGATACGCGTCGCAGAGGAAGGCGAGGGTGCCCCGGTCGGCGCCCGCCGACGGCTCGATCACGTGCGGCACGTACCGCTCCCGCGTCACGTCGTCGAAGTAGGAGAGGTCTTTGCCGCTCCCCCTGTGCCGCGGCTTGCCGTCCGGGCCGGTCTCGACCACCAGCTCCCCGTCCTTGCGGACGAGCTTGCCCTCCATGTGGCTGCGGAGGTCGAAGTCGCCCCGGTGGGCGATCCCCTCCAGTTCGCCGAACTCGCCCTCGGCCAGGAAGGGAAATGCATACTCGATGTCGGCCGTGCCCACGGAGTAGTGCGAGAGTTCGTCGGCGTGGTGCTCGCGGAGCTGCAGCCGTCCCTCGGTGAGGCCCAGGCCGAGGTACCACTTCCAGCGGCGATCCCGCCAGTAGCGATACCAGTCGGCCGACTCGGCCGGCCGGCAGAAGAACTCGATCTCCATCTGTTCGAACTCGCGCGAGCGGAAGGTGAAGTTCCGCGGTGTGATCTCGTTGCGGAAGCTCTTGCCCACCTGGGCGATGCCGAAGGGCACCCGCACCCGCGAGGTGTCGAGCACGTTCTTGAAGTTGACGAAGATCCCCTGCGCCGTCTCGGGCCGGAGGAAGGCGCGGTCGTCATCGTCGCCGGCGAGGGCTCCGATCCGCGTCTCGAACATCAGGTTGAACTCGCGGGGCTCGGTGAGCGATCCCGGCGCCGCGGCGTCGGGGCCGAGCGTGTCGGCGAGCGTGGCCGAGCCGGCCGCGACCGCCTGCTCGAGCGACTCGAGGCCGCCGCCCCACTCGATCTCGTCCACCTGCTTGGCCCGCAGCCCGAAGAACTTCTGGGCCCGGGCGACCGTCTCGGGAACCGCCTCGTCGCCGGAGGCCTCGGTGGTCACGAACACCTTCTTCCCGCGGTGCGCGGCCCAGCGGCCGTGGAGGTGGTCGTAGCGATACCGCCGCTTCGACTCGCGGCAGTCGATCATCCAGTCGTGAAACAGGTCGAAGTGGCCCGAGCACTTCCAGACCTGCGGGTGCATGATGATGGTGCAGTCGAGGCCGGTCATCTCGTAGGGCGCCGGGGCTCCCGCGAGCGTGGCGAGCTCGTCGTGGCCCGACACCATGTCGCGCCACCAGGCGTCCTTCACGTTCCGCTTGAGCGCCACGCCCAGGGGGCCGTAGTCCCAGAAGCCGTTCAGGCCGCCGTAGATCTCGCTCGACTGGAAGATGAAGCCGCGCCGCTTCGCCAGCGACACGATCCGGTCCATCCGCGACTGATCGTTCTGCTTGTCCATCGCTCGTCCGAAGAAAGAGAAAAGGTGGCAGTCACCAAAACTGGGCCACCGAAACTGGGCAATCTGAGAAGGCGTACCTTACCCAGATTTGGTGGCAGGCACCATTTCAATAGCGGGGATCGCCGCCGCGCACCACGCTCAAATCAGGCTGCCGGAAGCCCGATCGAGCCGCGGCACGACCGCGAGCGCGTCGATCGCCGCGGCGACGGGAAGGTCGACCTCCATGCCGAGCTCGACGAGGTTCGAGCCGCCCGGCGCCCGGCGAAACTCGGCCACGAGCGCCCCGGCCACGTCCGACGCCGCCGCGGTCGCGCGAAACAACGCGAGCGCCCGCCGGGCCGCCTCGTCGAGGTCGGCGCCGGGATCATCGACCGCCGCGGCATCGAGGATCGCGCCGGCTGCCAGCACGTCCTCGGCCGACACCCGGCCGTCGGTGCCCGCACAGACCAGGTGCACGGCGTCGCCCGGGGCGGCGAGCCCGCGAATGGCGGCGGCGACGGCCGAGCGATTCACGATCGCCCCGACGAGGATCTCCCGGGCGGCGCGCGACGCGTGCAGCGCCGCGGTGCCGTTGGTCGTGGTGATCACGAGCGTGCGGCCCGCCACCCGGGCGGGCACGTACTCGAGCGGCGAGTTGCCGAGATCGAAGCCCGGGATCCGTACGCCCCCCCGCTCGCCCCCGAGCAGGACGGGCGGCTCGAGCCCGACGACCATCCGCCGCGCCTCGTCCACGTCGGCCACCGGGATCACGCGCACCGCCCCGTTCGCCAGGGCCGTAATCATCGTCGTGGAGGCCCGCAGAACGTCGATCACCACGGCGATCCCTCCCGCCGTGGCCCCCTCCGGCATACGATGGAAGACGTCGTGACACTGCCAACGCATCATGGTCGCTTCGCGAGTCCGCTTACCGTGCCTGCCGATCCTCGAGCCTCCGCCCACCCCACGATAGGCGACGGCGACGTGTCCCACCAAGCGTCGGTCGACCCGCGCGGCCCGGCCGCCGTCGACAAGAGCGGCGGACGCGTGCGGGGAATGTTCGCCGAGATCGCCCCGCGCTACGACCTCGTCAACCGGATGCTCTCCGGCGGCATCGACGTCTGGTGGCGGCACGTGACGGTGAACCGGGCGCCCCCTCCCGCGGCCGGAGCCGTGCTCGACGTCTGCACGGGCACGGGCGATCTCGCCCTGGCGTACGCCCGGAAGGCCGGGCCCGGGGTGCGGATCGTGGGCAGCGACTTCTGCCGCCCGATGCTCGACCGGGGCGTGGAGAAGTCGCGGCGGTCCGGGCTGCCGGTCGAGTGGGTCGAGGCCGACGCCCAGGAACTCCCCTTCCCGGCCTCGTCGTTCGACGTGGTGACCGTGGCCTTCGGCCTGAGAAACATCGCCGACACCGCCCGCGGCCTCGCCGAGATGGCCCGCGTCTGCCGGCCCGGCGGCAAGCTCGCCATCCTGGAGTTCTCCCTGCCGCGAAACGCCGCGGTCCGCGGCTTCTACCTCTGGTACTTCCGCAACGTGCTGCCCCGGCTCGGCAACGCGGTCGCCCGCAACTCCTCCGACGCCTACACCTACCTCAACGAGAGCGTCGAGCAGTTTCCGTCCGGCGAGGCACTCGCCACGGTCGTGCGGCAGGCGGGGTTCTCGTCGGTCGACGTCCGGCCGCTGACGTTCGGCATCGCCACGCTCTACGTGGCGACGAAGGGACCGGCGCATGGCTGAGCCGCCGCTCGTCGTGGGGATCACCGGGGCGTCCGGCGCCGCCTACGCCGTGCGGCTGCTCGAGGTGCTGCTCGAGGCCGGCCGCGAGGTGCATCTCGCGATCAGCCCGTCGGGGCAGGCGGTGATCGAAACGGAACTCGACCTCGCGGTCGACCTCGACCGGTTCGACGTGGCCGCCCTGCTCCGCCGGCCGCCGCCGGCCGGGGGCGTGCTCCACTACCATCATTACAAGAACCTCATGGCCCCGATCGCCAGCGGGTCGTTTCTCACGGCGGCGATGGTGATCTGCCCGTGCTCGGGGAGCACGCTCTCGGCGATCGCCCACTCGATGGGCGAGAACCTGATCCACCGGGCCGCGGAGGTGCACCTCAAGGAGCGGCGGAAGCTCGTCGTCGTGCCGCGGGAGACGCCGCTCTCGCTCCCGCAGCTCAAGAACATGCAGGCGATCCACGAGGCGGGCGCCGTGGTGCTGCCGGCGGCCCCGGGCTTCTACCACGGAGCGGCCACGGTCGCCGACCTGGTGGACTTCGTCGTGGCCCGCATCTGCGACCAGCTCGGCGTGCCGAACGCGCTGATCCGCCGCTGGGGCGAGGAGACCTGATGGCCACCGTGGCCTCCACCGGCGGGCGACGCGATGCGGCTACGGAGCGGCCGTCGCGGCTCCGCACCTACCTGGAGCTCGTGCGGTTCAGCCACACCCTCTTCGCGCTGCCGTTCGCGGTGATGGCCACGCTGATCGCGATCCGCTGGGGCGGCGATCCGGCGCTCGACTGGTCGTCGCCCCGCGACGCCCTCCGGGGCGCGGCCGGCATCCTGCTCTGCATGGTCACCGCCCGCACCGCGGCCATGGCCTTCAATCGGCTCGTCGACCGCACGATCGACGCGGCCAATCCCCGCACCGCCTCCAGGCACCTGCCCCGGGGCGACGTCGGCGCGGGGGAGGTGCTGCTCCTCGTGGTGGCGTCGTCGGCCGCGTTCATCGCCGCCACGCTTCTCTTCCTGCCCAACTGGCTCCCGCTGGTGCTCTCGATTCCGGTGCTCGCATGGCTGCTCGGCTACAGCTACGCCAAGCGGTTCACGGCCCTCGCTCACCTCTGGCTGGGGGCGGCGCTCGGGTTCGCGCCCGTGGCCGCGTGGATCGCGCTCCGCGGCCAGACGCTCGCCCACGATCCCGCCGACGCGCTGCCCGCCGTCGTGCTCGGCCTGGCCGTCACGCTCTGGGTGGCGGGCTTCGACGTCATCTACGCCTGCCAGGACGCCGCCTTCGACGCGGCCCACGGGCTCCAGAGCATCCCGGCCCGGCTCGGCGTGCCCCGGGCACTCGGGCTGGCGAAGTGGCTGCACGCCGCGACCATGCTGCTGCTCGCCTGCCTGCCACTCGTGGTGCCCGAACTCGGCTGGATCTACTGGCTCGCCTACGCGGCCATTGTGATCCTGCTCGTCTGGGAGCATTCCCTGGTCCGGCCGGGCGACCTCAGCCGCGTGAATCAGGCCTTTTTTTCCGCCAATGCCCTGATCGGCCTGGTGCTCCTGGCCGCGATCGGCCTCGACCTCTGGCTCTGACCGGCCCGCTGTTGCGATTTCGGCCGGTTTGCGGTTTCCTCTGCAGGTGACCCGCCCCGCCCTCGTTTCCGGATGCCAGCCATGATCCGTGCCGCCCACGCAAGCCTCGAGTCGATCCGCGAGAAGGTGGAGGCGGGCGAGCGGCTGAACGCCGCCGAGGCCGAGAGCCTCTGGGATCCCGCGGTCGACCTGCACGAACTCGGCGAACTGGCGAACCTCGTCCGCGAGCGGAAGAACGGCAACTTCGGCTACTACAACATCAACATCCACCTCAACCCGACCAACGTCTGCATCTACCGCTGCACGTTCTGCGCGTTCCGCGCCGACCTCCGTGAGGCTCGCGGCTACACGATGAGCGACGAGCAGATCCTCGCCCGGGGCCGTGAGGCGGTCGATGCCGGCTCCACCGAGATGCACATCGTCGGCGGCCTGCACCACCAGAAGAGCTACGACTGGTATCTCAACATCATCCGGATCCTGCACGACGCCTACCCCACGCTGCACCTCAAGGCCTGGACGCCGGTCGAGATCAACTGGTTCGCCCACCTCACGAAGCGCTCGGTTCGCGACATCCTGGTCGAGCTGCGGGATGCCGGTCTCGGCAGCCTTCCCGGCGGCGGCGCGGAGATCTTCCATCCGGAGATCCGCGACAAGATCTGCGAGCACAAGGCCGACACGGAGGAGTGGTTCGCGATCCACCGCACGGCCCACGAACTGGGCCTGCGGAGCAATGCCACCATGCTCTACGGCCACATTGAAAACGCCTTCCATCGCACCGACCACCTGCTCCGCCTCCGCGAACTGCAGGACGAGACGGGCGGCTTCCAGACCTTCATCCCGCTCGCCTTCCACCCCGACAACACGCGGCTGGCCCACCTCGCCAAGCCGTCGCCGGCGATGAGCCTGCGGACGATGGCGATCAGCCGGCTGGTGCTCGACAACTTCGATCACATCAAGGCCTACTGGATCATGCTCGGCATCGGCACGGCCCAGGCCTCGCTCGCCTACGGCGCCGACGACATCGACGGCACGGTCCGCCACGAGCTCATCTACCACGACGCCGGGGCCACCACGCCGGAAGTGCTGTCGGTCGAGCACATCCAGCGGCTGATCCGCGAAGCGGGCCGCGAGCCGGTGGAGCGCGACACGCTCTACCACCGCGTGGTCCGCGACGGCACGACCTGGCGGGCGAGCGAGCCGGTCACGGTCGGCTGACCGGCGTGAAGCCTCAGCGAGCCCCCCATCGCTCACGCGATTGGGCTTCCTGATCCGGCCACGCCCGGGAGCTTACGACGCCTGGATCGCCTGGAACACGGCCGCGACCATCTGCTGGGTCGCGGCGGCATCGTGCGGACTGAAGGCGTTGACCACGGTCGCCGAGCCCCCCTCGCAGTCGATCGCCACGACCGTGACGAGCACGCCCGAGGCATGCTCGCCGCCGACGGTGATCTTGCCGGGCTGAAGGGGATCGAAGATCTGGAAGCCCGACTGGCAGAGCACCTGCTGGGCCACCTCCAGGGCGACAAGCGGGGCGAGGTACGACTTGATGGCGGCGGCATGGGCGAACATCGATCGCTCCCGGGAAGAGGTCGGCGCGACGGCGGGCCGCGCGGTCAGCCGATCGTACCGAGTCCGAGCGTCTCGCCCCAGCGGTCGAGGATCAGTTTTCGGAGCCGCTCCAGGCCCGGGTCGGCGAGCGTCGGGTCCTTGCCGAAGATCTCGAGCGCGTCGCGGCGGGCCTCCGCCACCACCGTGCCGTCGCGGAGCAGGTCGGCGAGGTACAGGGGCGGCATGCCGCTCTGCTTCGTGCCCACGAGGTCGCCCGGGCCCCGTAGCACCAGGTCCTGCTCCGCCAGCGCGAAGCCGTCGGTCGTCGCCACGAAGGCATCGACCCTGGGATGGGGATCGGCCTGTGACGACGTGACCGCGCCGCAGAGGCCCTGCGTCGTCCCGCGGGCCACGCGGCCCCGCAGCTGGTGCAGCTGGGCGAGCCCGAACGACTCCGCATCGAGGATCGTCATGATCGTGGCCTCGGGCACGTCGATCCCCACCTCGATCACGCTCGTCGCCACGAGCACGTCGAGCTTGCCGGTGCGAAAGTCCTCCATCACGGCGGCCTTCTCCTTGGCCGAGAGCCGGCCGTGCACGAGGCCGAGCCGAAACGCCTCCAGCGGCCCGTTGGCGAGCGACTCGTAGGCCGACGCGATGCTGGCGAGCTCCCGCTTCGATTCCTCCACGGCCGGCACCACCACGTAGCCACGCCGGCCGCCGGCGAGCTTCTTCCGCACGAACTCCCACCAGCGGTCGAGGTCGTCGGGGCCCACGCGGTAGGTGGCCACCGGCTGCCGCCCCGGCGGCTGCTCGTCGAGCGTCGAGACGTCGAGGTCGCCATACACGGCGTGGGCGATCGTGCGGGGAATCGGCGTGGCGGTCATCACCAGCGTGTGCGGATCGGCCTGCCCCTGCTGCAGCACCGCCCGCTGCAGCACGCCGAAGCGGTGCTGCTCGTCGATCACCACCAGCGCGAGGTGCCGAAACCGCGCCGCCCCGGCGATCAGGGCCTGGGTGCCGACCACGATCCCCGCCGCGCCCGAGGCGATGCGGCCGAGCGCCTTCTCCCGCTGCTTCGCCGTCTGCCCGCCGACGAGCAGCTCCACCTCGACGCCGCTCGCCGCCAGGAGCCGCGTGAGCGTCTGGTGGTGCTGCCGGGCAAGGAGTTCCGTGGGGGCCATGATCGCGGCCTGGAACCGCTCCGGGGCGTCGGCCGCCACCCGCGTGCCGACCGCCGCGAGCATCGCGTAGACCGCCACCGCCGTCTTGCCGCTGCCGACGTCCCCCTGGATCAGACGGTTCATCGGCTCGGTGCGGGACAGGTCGGCCACGATCTCGCCGCAGACTCGTCGCTGGGCGGGAGTGAACTCGAAGGGGAATCGTGCCCGGATCCGGGCATCGAGCCGGGCATCGACCGCGATCGCGGGTGCCGCCTGGCTCCGCTGCTGCCGCGCCCGGTGCATCCGCAGCGCGATCTGGAGCATCAACAGCTCCTGGTAGACGAACCGCCGCCGCGACTCGGCGATCATGTCGTGGGTCGACGGGCGGTGGATCTCGCGAAAGGCCCGTTCGATCGGCAGCAGCGCCTTGGCGGCGAGCATCTCCTCCGGCAGCGCCTCCGGGCAGACGCCGGCCGCATGGTCGAGCGCCGCCTGCACCGCGAGGCGGACGTGCGACTGCTGCACGCCCTCGGAGAGCGGATAGACGGCGAGCCAGTCGGATGCCTGGGCGTCTTCCCCGGCCGCGAGCCAGCGGACGTCGGGGTGGGCGAACTCCCACACGCCCCCCGCCAGCCGCGGCTGGCCCGCCACCACCACGTGCATCCCCTTGGCGAACCGCTTCGCCATGAAGGGCATGTTGAACCACACGGCCCGCACGCGGCCCGCACCGCACGCCAGCGAGACGGTGAGCCTCGTCCGCCCTGAGACGAGCGTCCGCGAGCCGGCGTCGATCACCTCGCCGGCGAGCGACGCATGCTCGCCTTCGCGGAGCTCGTCTACGCCATGGGCACCCGAGAAATCGCGGTACTCCCGCGGGAAGTGCATCAGCGCGTCGCGGACCGTCACGAGCCCGAGCTTGGCGAGCTTCTCGGCCCGGGCCGTGCCCACGCCCGGCAGCCGCTCCAGCCGGGTCGCGAGGCTCGCCTCAACCGCCATGCCGCTGCAACTCCTTGTAGGCCGCGACGGCGAGCCGATCGCATTCCTCGTTCTCGGGATGGCCGGAGTGGCCCGCCACGTACGAGAACCGGATCGTATGGGCGGCGGCCAGCCGGTCGAGCTCCCGCCACAGGTCCTCGTTCTTCACCGGGACGAGCCGCCCCTTCTCCTTCCGCTTCCACCCCTGCTGCTTCCAGCGGGGCAGCCACTCGGAGAGCCCGGTGCCCACGTACTTGCTGTCGGTCACGAGTTCCACCACCGTCGCCCGCTTGAGGAGCCCGAGGCCCTGCACCACCGCCGTGAGCTCCATGCGGTTGTTCGTGGTCTCGGGCTCGGCCCCCGAATCCTTGGTCTCGCGACCGCTCCCCGGGTGGCGGAGGATGTAGGCCCAGCCGCCCGGCCCCGGGTTGCCGCTGCAGGCGCCGTCGGTGAACAGCACCACCTCCGCCTGCTCTCGATCCTTCGCCATCGCGGCCGCCTCCTCGAAACCTTCGCCACCGACGCTAGACCACTTCCCGCACGCCGCCAACCTCGGCCGGTGCGAGGCCGTCGTCGAGCGGCTCGAGCCGCAGCGGCAGGCTCACGGTGAACTTGCTGCCGCGGCCAAGCTGGCTCTCCAGGGAAACGTCGCCGCCGAGCAGCCGGCAGAGCTCGCGGACGATCGACAGGCCGAGCCCGGTGCCGGAAAACTCGCGGGTCATCGCGTCGTCCCCCTGGAAGACGTGCCCCTGCCGGAACTTCTCGAAGATCGCCTGCTGCTCGTCCTCGGCGATGCCCACGCCGGTGTCCCGCACGTCGATGCAAAACGTCCGCGGCGGGCCGGCCTCGGGCTCGTCGAGCCGCGCCACCACGTCGACCCGCCCTCCCTCGGGCGTGAACTTCACGGCGTTCGAGAGCAGGTTGGCGAGGATCTGCTGCACCTTGGCCTGATCCTGCTCCACCGCCTCGAGGCCCGGCCCCACGTCGTGCACCAGGTCGATCCGCTTCCGCTCGGCGAGCGGCCGCACCATGTCGCACTGCGCCGAGACGACCGACTCCACGGCGAAGGTCGTGACCCGCACCTCCATCTTCCCGGCCTCGATCTTGGCGAGGTCGAGAATGTCGTTGATCATCTCGAGCAGCATCCGCCCCGAGGAGCGGATGTTCTCGACGTAGCGCTTCTGCTTCGGGTCGAGCGACTCGATCGAGCCGAGCACATCGGAGAAGCCGATGATGCTGTTGAGCGGCGTGCGGAGCTCGTGGCTCATGGTCGCGAGGAAGTCCCCCTTGAGCCGATTCA
>JBIIMU010000158.1:0-6247 GCA_044337845.1 Pirellulales bacterium
AGAGGTTGAGGTTCGCCCGGGCGAGTTCGTCCACCTTGCCGTCCAGCGCGCCGTTGGTCTTGCGGAGCTCCTCCTGCGAGTCGATCAGCCCCCGGAGCATGCGGTTGAAGGCCAGGCCCAACTCCTCGAACTCGTCGGCCGTGTGGACGTCGGCCCGGGCGTCGAGGTTGCCGCGGCGGATCTCCTCGCTGACGTTCCGCAGGTGGTCGAGCGGCTTGACGATCACGTACCGCACGATCGCGTAGGCGACGAGCATCGCCAGGAACACCGTGATGATCGCCGTGGCCAGGAGGATCGCCCGGTTCCAGTTGATCGCCTTGCGCGTGGCCGAGTCGGGCATCACCACCTTCACCACCGCCATCAGGTCGTTCTCCGCCTGCCGGGGATGCAGGGTCTCGTCGTGGCCGGCCGGCGGATCGCCGATCAGCCCCCGCACCTGGTGGCAGACGAGGCAGCTCTTTCGGGCCCGCACCGGCTGGTAGTAGTGGTATTCGGAGGCGTCTTCGGTGCGAAACTCGCGGTACTCGGGCACCGGCTTGCCGTCGACGCCGACCGGATTCTCGGGGGCCGGTCGATCGCGGAAGTAGTCGAGCACCGCGGCGTCGAGCCGCTTGTAGCCGGCCCGCTCCTCGGGTGTCGCATCGGGGTCGAGCAGCCGCCAGCTGTAGGGCTGGTTCTGGAGCGTGCGGCCGAGCATCTCGATCAGGCTCGTCCGCTGCTGCTCCTTCTCCAGCGTCTTCCAGTGGTACTGCAGCATGATGGCATCGACGAGGTGCCGGCCCGTGCTCCGCGTGGTGGCGTAGACGAGCTGCTCGGTGCGGCTGCCGTACCACCAGAAGCTGCCGGCGATCAGCAGGAACAGGCAGAGCCCGAACAGGAAGCGACACTTCCGCTCGAGGCTCGTCTCACCCAGGATGTCGGTGATCGTGCGGTAGGCCATGGTCACATCATATCGACGGGGTCGACGTCGATGATCCAGGCGACGTTCTCGGGCGTCTTGAGCCCGGCGGTGGCGCGGGCGACCAGCGCCCGCAGCGCGACGCCGTCGGGGCCGTGCAGCTGGAGGTGCCAGCGGAAGCGGTCGCGGAGCCGGGCGATCGGCGCGGGGGCGGGCCCGAGCACGCGGACCTCCGGCAGTGATTCGGCCTCCCGCCGCAGGCGGTCCACCAGCGTGCCGGCCCAGGCCGAGGCAGCGGCGTCGTCGAGGCTGCGGACGACGATCCGCACGATGCAGCCGTAGGGCGGGTAGAGCAGCGCCTCGCGGGCCGGCAGCTCGCTGCGGACGAAGGCCTCGTAGTCGTGGCTCACGGCCGCCCGGATGGCCGGGTGGTCGGGGGTGCTCGTCTGCAGCACCACGCGACCGCCCTGCGGGCCCCGGCCGCTGCGGCCCGCCACCTGGGTGACGAGCTGGCACGTCCGCTCCGCGGCCCGGAAGTCGGCGAGGTGGAGGGCCGCGTCGGCGTTGACCACGCCCACGAGCATCACGGCGGGGAAGTCGAGCCCCTTCGCGATCATCTGCGTGCCCACGAGGATGTCGATCTGGCGGTTGCGGAAGGCGTCGAGCGTCTTCTCGTGGCTGCCGCGGGTCCGCATCGTGTCGGTGTCCATCCGGGCCACGGCGGCGTCGGGAAACGCCCCCCGCACCTGCTCCTCGAGCCGCTGCGTGCCCGTGCCGGAATGCACGAGCCCCGGGGCGCGGCAGTCGGGGCAGTCGGCCGGCAGCCGGGAGACGAGCCCGCAGCCGTGGCAGATGCCCCGGTTGCCGGGCTGGTGCAGCGTGAGCGCCAGGTCGCACTGGCCGCAGCGGGCCACGTGGCCGCAGGCCTGGCACTGCACGTGCGTGGCGAAGCCGCGGCGATTGAGCAGCAGCATCACCTGGCCGCCGGCGTCGAGCGCCCAGCGGATGCCGGCCGCCAGCCGCGGACTGATCGCCCCGCGGGACCGGCTGCTCCGCTCGCGGAGATCGACGGTGATCACGGCGGGGAGCTGCCCGCCGCCGACGCGATCGGCGAGCCGGCACATGGTCCAGTCGCCGGCGAGGCAGCGCGAGAAGGTCTCGAGCGACGGCGTCGCCGACCCCAGCACGAGCGGCACGCCCTCCGCGCGGGCGATCCACTCGGCCACGTCGCGGGCGTGGTACCGCGGGGCCGTGCCCTGCTTGAACGACGACTCGTGCTCTTCGTCGATCACCACCAGGCCGAGCCGCGGCGTGGGCGCGAAGATGGCCGACCGGGCTCCGACCACCACGTTCACGCGGCCGGCGGCGATCTCCCGCCACTGGGCGTGCCGCTCGGCGGGCGTGAGGTGGCTGTGGAGCACGGCGACCGTGCCGAAGCGGGCCCGGAAGCGGTCGCAGGTCTGCGGCGTGAGGCTGATCTCCGGCACCAGCACGATCGCCTGCCGGCCGTACGACACCGTCTCCTCGACGGCCTGGAGATACACCTCCGTCTTGCCGCTGCCGGTGACTCCGAAGAGCACGATCGTCTCGTGGCGGCCTCCGGCCATGGAGGCCTTGATGGCGCCGAGCGCGGCGGCCTGCGCCGGCGACAGCCGGCCGGGCCGGTCGTGGACGATCCGCGGGCGTTCCTCCCGGGCCTTGCCCGGCCGCTCCACCGTGCCCGCCTCGGTCAGCAGGCCGAGCGTCACGAGCCGCTTCACGACGGCCCGGCTCGCACCCGTCGCCTCGGCGAGCTGCTCGGCCGTCCGCGGCTCGACCGCCGCGGCGAGCACCTTGGCCTGCGCGGGCGTCGGCGTGCGGGGGGGCGGCGCGCCGGTGGCGACGAGCAGCGGCGACCGGCGCACGCCCTGCCGAAGCCGCACCCCCGCGGGCAGCACCGCCTCGAGCACCTCGCCCCAGCGGGCCATCCAGCGCTCGGCCATCCACTTCGTGAGCTCGATCATCCGCGGGGAGAGCAGCGGCTTGTCGTCCTCCACCGCCAGCACCGCCTTGAGCGGCACCTGGGGCAGGTCGCCGTGCCGCACCGCCACGCAGTAGGCCAGGGTCTCGCGGTTGGATCGGCCCAGGGGGATCCGCACCCGGCGGCCCGGCTCCACCTGGCCGGCGAGCGGCTCGGGCACCAGGTAGTCGAGCGGCTTGTCGACGCCCTCCGCCAAAACGACGGTCGCGATCGTGCCGTGCCGGGCGTCGTCCTCGTCCCACTGGGGACGGCTCCCGAAGAGTTCGCGCTGCGTCGTATGCTGCCGGGCCATGGCCCCGAGTAGACCCGCCCGGCGGCCGGCGGGTCCATCAGCCGCAGCGGGCGGGCGGCTTCCGAAGGAGTGGCGATGCGAATCGGCGTGTATGGCGGCAGTTTCAATCCGGTCCACCTCGGCCACCTGCTGGCGGCCGAATGCAGCCGCGAGCAGGCCTGCCTCGACCGCGTGCTGTTCGTGCCGGCGGCCGTGCCGCCTCACAAACTCGACCGGGCGCTCGCCACCGCCGAGGACCGCCTCGCGATGCTGGCGCTGGCGGTCGGCGGGCACGAGGCCTTCGCCGTGTCGACGCTCGAACTCGACCGTGGTGGCGTGAGCTACACGATCGACACCCTCGCCGATCTTGCCGCCCGACACCCCGGCGACACGCTCGTGCTCCTGCTCGGCCCCGACGCCGTCGCCGGCCTGCCGACGTGGCGCGACCCCGGGGCGATCCTCGACGGCTGGGAGGTGCGGGCCGTGGAGCGCGACGGCCTCGACGACGTGGCCTCGATCGTGGCCCGGCCCGACGTGGCTGCCCTGCTCGGCGCCGAGCGGGCCTCCGGCCTGATCGAGTCGCGGATTCGGATGCCCGCGATCGGCATCCGGGCGAGCGACCTCCGGGCCGCGGTGGCCGCGGGCCGGAGCATCCGCTATCGCACACCCCGCGCCGTGGAGGCCTACATCAGTGCCCACGGCCTCTACCGGGCCACCTGACCGCAGCGAACCCGGCCGTCCGCATCGCTCACGCGATGGCGGCTTCCTGATTCCTGCTGGAAGCGTAACCGCGTCAGCGGTACGACTGTCCGCATCGCTCACGCGATGGCGGCTTCCTCGAGCATGCACTCAGCGAGGGGCTGCCCGTGCCCCGAGAGCCGGCGTATGCCGCCAAACGAAGCCAGGATGGCGAAGTGCGGGCGGCATCCGAGTGAGCGGCGGGCACGATGCCCGACGCGAACGACCGGCGACGGGGCACGGGCAGCCCCTCGCCACCCGGAAGGGCCTGGATCATTGCCGGAAGCGGAACGACGGAAGCCGTACGAGACCGTCCGCATCGCTCACGCGATGGCGGCTTCCTGAAGCCCCTCAGCGGGTGGCATCGCCGCCGCGGACCGCCTGCAGGCGGGCGGCGAGCAGCCGGCTCTTCGGTTCCGCGTCGAGCCGCGGATCCCCGGCGATCGCGGCGAGCAGCCGGTCGAGCCGGTCGGCCGTGGAATGCTCGAGATTGAGCAGCACCTGCTGCACGCCCCCGACCGTGCAGAGGCCGCCCGGGAGGTCGCCGAGGGCCTCCTCGCGGACTCGATACCCGAGGTCTTCGGCGAGTTGCCGCGCCTCAGCCAGCAGACCGAGCGTGTCGGGCACGGGGCGTCACCGTCCCCAGCCGGGCGGGAGGCCACGCTGGGCCCGTCGCTCGTCGATCGCACGCCGATGCTCCACCCACTGGGCCCGCTGCTCGGGCGTGGTGCGATCGATGATCGACTTGATCCGTCGGTTGCGGTCGTCCTCGTTGCCGCTGCGTCGCGGCCCGCCGCTCCCCGGCGGTCCGCCACTGCCCGACCCGCCGCCTCCGGCCGGCGCCGCGGAACCGGACGCCGTCGCCCCGCCGCCGCCGAAGGCGCCCGCCACCGACCGGGCGGCCTCGAAGGCCTTGCTCATCGCCTCCTCCTGGTCGATCTGCTTGTCGAGGATGGCCTGCCGCTGCGCCGGAGGCGCCTGGTAATACTCGTCGATCCGCGCCCGCATCGCCGACTGAAACATCCCCGCCCCGCGCCGCTCGACCTGCTCGCGAAGATGCGGCGGCAGCGCCTCGACCTTGGCCCGGATCGTGTTCATGCTCGTGACCGCGGCCATCGCCGCCGTGACCGTGCTCGGCCCGCCGTTGGCCGAGAACTGCTTCTGGGCCTCCTCCTGCAGCTGCTGGATCTCGACCACCCGGGGATCGGTGCCGAACGACAGCCAGCCCAGCCACCACGCGAGCATCGCGGCGCCGAGCAGGAGCACGGCGGCCCCGATCGCCCACACGACCGGCCCTGCCGCCGATCCGTCATCGGTGGATCGCGACGCGGGGGATCTGGCGGCTTTGCTCATGGGGAGTCTCGCGGTGGGCGGGCGTCCGGCCCGGGGCCGGAGGCGTCGTCAGAAGTTCTCGACGTGGCCGTCGAAGTAGAGGAAGTTCCGCGAGCCCTCCGGCGGCTGCCAGGTGGGGTCGTCGGTGCGGTTCATGTCGCTCTCGTCGGCCGGGAAGACCCCGGCGAAGCCGGTCATGTGGAACGGCGCGAACTCGTAGAGCACCCAGAGCTTGGACGACGCCGCCACGGTGCCCCGGTAGGTCAGGGCCTCCTCGCGGGTCTTTCCGGTCGACTGGTCGGACGAGAGCAGGCGGCGGATGGGATACTCGTAGCTCGTGCCCTCGTAGGGCGTGTTGGCGTATTCGGCGGGCCGCTGGGCGGCCGGAATCTCGGCGAGCCGGGCCTGGATCTTCTGGGCGTAGGCGGAGCCGGGCTCGCGCTCGAAATAGATGGTGTCGGAGGGGCAGCGGAACGCAGCCCGCGAGTTCTCCATGAAGGCCCCCAGGGCCGACACGATGCTCGGCCGGATGGGTTCCGTGGGCCAGCGGAGCAGAATCTCGGAACTCGGCAGCCCCGCCGCCACCGGGAAGCGGCCCCGTGACTTCCGGTCGAGATACATCTGCATCGCCAGGCCGACCTGCTTGAGGTTCGCCTTGCAGGTGATCCGGCGGGCCGCCTCCCGCGACGACTGCACGGCGGGCAGCAGCATCCCGATGATCAGCGCGATGATGGAGATCACGACGAGCAGTTCGACGAGCGTGAAGCCGCTGCGGGGGGCAACCGGGAGGGTCGGGCGGTTCATGATGGATCGAGAGCTCCGCGAACGGGCCGGACCACGAGCGTCGTGGCAGACTCGGACCGTGGAATCTTCAACGGTCGAGTGACGGGAAGGGCGCACGCCTCCGATTGTACAGCCGCCGGGAGAGGAGCGACGATACCCCCGACCGAGGCGCAACTCCCGGCGTGGCAGCACGTTGGGGCGTTCG
>JBIIMU010000011.1:0-17722 GCA_044337845.1 Pirellulales bacterium
CGGTGCTCCGCATGCGCTACTGGGATGGCCTGTCGTTCGTCGAGATCGGCGACCGCATGAGCCGCTCGCCCGACGCCGTGCGGAAGCTGTGGTTTCGCGCCGTGCAACGACTGCAGGAGGAGATGGGGGGCACCGCAGACGAGTTGCACGGTGGCCCGCCATTGAATCTGGATCACGCTCTGGGGACGTTGGCCTAGACGCGAGCGAGCCATGTCCGAGCGTCCCTCGGGGTCCGACCACGCTCCCGATGATCCGCCCCCCGATGCGGTGGATCGTGCGGCGGCGATCGACGATTTCTTCGGAGGGTTTGCGAGCAGCCTGCCCGGCGACGCGGCGGCCCATCCACCCGATGCAAGCCCACTGCCCGGAACGCTCGATCTGCTGCTCCTGCTTCGGCAGGCCGGAGCGAGCGGAGCGGCACCGCCACCCGCCTCCCGCGAGACGATCGGCCGATACCGCGTGGTGCGACTGGCCGGCCGCGGCGGGTTTTCGTCCGTCTGGGAGGCGTTCGACCCGGTGCTTCACCGTCGGGTCGCCGTCAAGGTCTGCACGCCCGACGCCCTCATGTCTCCGGCCGTCCGGAGCCGGTTTCATCGGGAGGCGGAACTGGCGTCGCGGTTGATGCATCCGCACATCGTCACGATCCACGAGGTGGGCGAGGACGAGGGCCTCGAGTTCATCACGACGGAGTTCTGTGCGGGGGGATCGCTCGCCGAGTGGCTCGCCCGGCATCCCGGTCCCGTGCCACCACGCACGGCCGCCCGGATCGCCAAGGCCGTGGCCGAAGCCGCCGGCCACGCACACCACGCGGGGATCATCCACCGCGACATCAAGCCCGGCAACGTCATGCTGGCCCCGGTCGATGGCCGCGACGACATGGCGGCCGTGATTCCGTCGGAGCCCGGGGCCGATGCCGCGGGGCACGCTCCTGCCATGACGGTCAAGCTCGGCGACTTCGGCCTCGGTCGGCAGCACGATCCGGGAGACGGCGAGGATCCGCTCACGCAGTTGACCTCCGAGGGCTCGCGGCTCGGCACGCCGGCATGGATGGCGCCGGAGCAGATCGACCGCTCGTTCGGCACGGTGGGTCCTGCGACCGACGTGCACGCGATCGGCTTGCTGCTCGACCGGATGCTCACCGGCCGGCCCCTCCGCGGCGGCAAGACCGACGTCGAGACCTACCGCGAGGTGTTGCTCGACGAGCCCCTGGCCGCCAATCACGTCGCCCGAAACGTGCCCGCCGACCTGGCCGCGGTCACCCTCACGTGCCTGATGAAGCATCCCGGCGCCCGCTACGCCTCGGCCGCCGCCCTCGCCGACGACCTCGGCCGCTGGCTCGCCGGCCTACCGACTCGGGCCCGGCCGCTCACGCCGCTCGAGCGGCTGGGCCGCAGCATCGCCCGCCGGCCGGTGGCGACGGGGCTTGTGGCGGCGGCGGTGCTGGCCACGTGCGTGGCCGGTTGGACAACGCTCGAACGGGCCCGGGCAGCTCGCACGACCGCGGCCCAGCAGGATGAGATTCGCCGCCAGAACGCTGCGGCGGAGTTGCGGCGCGGATTCGAGTCACTCCGTGCCGCCAACGTCGCCGGCGCCCTCGAGCAGATCGAGAAGACCCGGACGATCGACCCTGAACTCGCCGACTCGCTCGGGGCCCGATGGCTCCGGCGGCGACTCCACGGCGAGCGAGAGATTCTCGTGCGGCCCCCGGCCGCCCCGGGCACGCCATCCCAGCGAGGCGATCTCTACTGCTTGGCCGTCTCACCGGACGGCCGCACGATCGTCGCGGGCGGCGCGGACGGACGGCTGCGGGTGGTCCGGGAGGAGGCGGGCAAGACTCGCGTCGTGGAGATTCCCGGGCACGACGAGATCAACGACGTCTGCTTTTCGTCCGACGGTCGGCTCATCGCTTCGGTCGGCCAGGATGGCCGGCTCCGCTGGTGGGAGGTCGACGCGACCGCCCAGCTCGTGGGCGAGGCGCCGTCGGCTGGCTGCCCGCTCTACGCCGTCGCGTTCTCCGCCGATGACGCGGCGATTTTCTACGGGGGCGAGGACCGTGTGCTCCGCCGGATCATGGTGGACGGCAGCGAGCCGCCCACCGACGTTCATCGCTGTCACGACGGCCGCGACGCCTCGGCCGAGATCGAGTCGATCGTGCGGGCCGGGGCCGCCATGGTCGTCGCGTGCGGCGGAGGTCTCACGGCCGTCGACGCGTTCGATGGCGGGGTCGCCTGGACATGGGCGCGCGGCTCCAACGACCCCCGACGGCCGGTGTTTCACGCGCTGGCCGCCTCGCCGGACGGAACCCTCGTCGCCGCCGGGGGCACGGACCGCGAGGTCGGCCTATGGGATGCATCCACGGGTGCGTTCGTGGCCCCGCTGCCCTCGCATCCGCACTGGGTGCAGGCGTGTCGCTTCTCGCCGGATGGCTCCCAATTCGCGACGGCCTGCCGAGACGGCGTGGTTCGGGTCTTCGACGTGCCGACACGAGCGGCTCTCGCGAAGTTGATCGGCCACGCCGGTCGCGTCTGGGACGTGTGCTTCGAGGCCGATGGCCGGCTGCTTTCGGTCGGCGCCGACGGTACCCTGCGCTGCTGGGATTCAACCGCTCGCGCCGCCGACGCCTTGTTTCGCGAGATCCCCGTCCAGGGAACCATGATCAAGTCGGTCCGAGATGCCTCGACGCCAAGCTCCCCACTTCGCCTGGTCGCCGTTCGGCTGGGTGCCGCGCTGAAGCCGCTCCTCGTGGACATCCTCTCCGGAGCGACCGAGGAACTCGCCGTGGCTGGCCGGGTTCCGAATGTGGGCTCGGCGCTAGATGGGCCCCGCAGCCGCCTTGCCTTCGGGTTTGCCGACGCCGCGGCAGGGGATGGACCGCTGGTCGTGCACCTCGACCGCGGCACGGCCGTGGAAGAGCTCGCACCGGTGCCGCGGCGTTCCGACGGAGTCGGGCACGCGGTGTGCTGGACTCCCGACGGCAGCCTCGTCACCAACTCTCGTGATGCCCACGTCTACGTCTGGAGCCCCACGCTCGACCGGATCGTCGATCTCGGCGAGCATGGCACGGGCGGCCACCGCGTCGAAGCCGCGCCGCAGGCCCCGATTCGGATCGCGGTCGCCGCGCATCCGGGAGTCATTCTCCGGCTCGATACGGCCGCCGCGTCGGCGTCTCGATCGGTCGCGCTCGACGACGTCGGCGACCCGGTGGCTGCCATGGCGTGGGCTCCCGATGGCCGGCAGCTCACGTGCGGTTTTCGCAACGGCCCGATTCACATCTTCGACGGGCACACCGGCCGCCGGACAGGCACGCTCGCTCCCCATGAACGCAAGGTCATGGACGTCGCCTATTCCCCGGACGGCCGGGCGGTGCTCACGGCCGATGCCGAGTGCGTGCGGGTTTCCGACGTGGCGACGCTGACCACGCTCGACGAGTTTCGTCCCGGCTGGACGATCGAATCGATGTGCCTGGCCGGAGCAGGCCGATTCGTGGTGATCGCGGGGTTCCAGCCTCAACCCGTGGGCGGCTGGTCGGCCCGGCTCGCGATCCTCGACCTCCACGCGCCCTGACCGCGAAACCCCTGCGATCACGGCAACTCGCGACGCCCGGCCGCGGCCCGGCATCCGGTTTTCGGCACTTTTTTCGCCTGTGGAAGTGGATCCTTCGGTCCGCAGCTCCCAGGAAATGACCATGACTTCCCGCCACCGGCGTCCGAGTTCGCCCGGGTCACGCGACATGCGACCGCTCCCGCGGCTCGCCATCGAGAGCCTGGAGTCGCGACGACTCCTGGCCTTCGACCCCTCGCCGCAGCAGCAGGAAATGCTGGAGCACGTGAATCGCATGCGGGTGAACCCGCAAGCGGAGCTCTCGGTGCTCTTCACGAGCATGAGCCCGCTGACAGCTGCCGACCCCGAAGCGCGAGAGGCGATCGCGTACTTTCGTGATCCCACGGCGGATCAGATCCGCCGCGACTGGGCGGGGCTGTCGCCGGCTCAGCCGCTCGCCTGGAGAGGTGCCCTGGTCACGGCCGCGATGCGCCACTCCGAGCAGATGCGGATCCACGATGACCAACAGCATCAGCTTCCGGGCGAGCCGGCCCTCGCCGAACGGGCCGTCAGCGCCGGCTACACGAACTACGCGAGGCTCGGCGAGAACATCTACGCGTATGCCGAGTCGATGTTTCACACGCACTCGGCATTCGCGATCGACTGGGGCGTCCCTTCGCGGGGGCATCGCATCAACATCATGAACCCGGCGTTTCGCGAGTTTGGCGTCGGAATCGTCAGCGACTCGAGCAGCGCGACCGACGTCGGCCCGCTCGTGGTGACGCAGAACTTCGGCGCGCGTCACAACCAGGCACGGCCGTTCCTCGTTGGCGTGGTCTATCGCGATCACAACGGCAACGGGCGATACGATGCGTCGGAGGGGGGCGGCGGCGTGACGGTCGAGGTCTCGGGACCGTCGGGCACGTTCACCACGACCACCATGTCGGCCGGGGGATATCAGGTCGCAGTTCCTCCAGGCACGTACACCGTGACGATCGCCGGGGGCGGCATCGCTCCCGCGCAGTCACGGTCCGGGGTCAGGGTCGAGGCGCTCAATGGGAAGGTGGACTTTGTCGTCGGCGAGCAGCGGCCGCTGCCGACGAGCCCCACGGTGGACCTCGACGGCGACGGACTCGTCGATCTGATCTGGGTCTCCTCGACGGGTGCCGCGGTCGCCCACATGGCCGGCGAGCCGACCGCGACCCGCGTGCTCGGCGGAGGCGGGGGGTGGAATCTCATTGCCACGGGCGACTTCGACGCCAACGGGATCAGCGACCTTGTCTGGCAGACGTCCGGAGGCTCCGTCGTGGCGTGGCTGATGAACGCGGACGGGAGTCGGCTCGCCTTCCGCGCGCTCGGAGGCGATGCGACGTGGCGGTTCGAGGCCACGGGCGACTACAACGGCGATGGCCGCACGGACATCATCTGGCGAAATTCCGCCACCGGCGACAATGTCATGTGGCTGATGAACGGCCTTCAGGCCGCGTCGACGTCGCCGATCGGCGGAGGCAAGGACCTTCGCCTCGTGCCGACGGACGCCATCTACGACGCCGATGGCGATGGCCGCACGGACATCCTCTGGAGGAGTGCGGCCTCCGGCATGACCACCCTCTGGCGCATGAATGGGAGCGTCGTCAAATCGTCCACTGCCGTCGGCGGCAGCCGAACCTGGTCCGTGGTGACGGCAGCCGACCTCGACGGAGACGGATACGGCGATCTCCTCTGGAGGGACTCATCGACCGGCGCCGTCGTCCGGCATACGATGCTCAACGGAACGGTGCGGTCGGCCACGCCGTTGGGTGGCGACCAACAGTGGACGGTCAGCGGCACGTGGCGTTTGGCGGAGTTTCTCGGCACGGTCGTGACGGCGGTGGCCTGGCGACATGGACCGAGCGGAATGACGTTTTTCCGCTCGTCCATCGACGGCTCATCGGCGCCCGTCGGCGGAAGTTCCTCGTGGCGGTTGCTGGGCCGGCCAGGCGCGGCGTGACCACGAGCGCACGCCCCATCCCGGAACGATCATCCACACGAGCAGGCATCCGGCGATCCACGGAAAGATCCGGCCGGTGATGCTGTAGAGCGTGCGGTGGCCGAGCGCCGGCACACGGGCCTCGAGAACCCCTCGCTGATGCACGGGAAGGGCGGCGGCGATCGTGCCCATGGGGGTGATGATGCACGTTTCGCCGGTGGCGGCGCATCGCAGCAGCGGACGCCGGCACTCCACCGCCCGCAGCTGCGACAACAAGCGGTGCTGCCGAAGCGTGAGCGGTTCGGTGAACGCCGCTCCGTTGATGAGCGACACCAGGACCGTCGCTCCCTCCGCCACCAGCGACCTTGCGGCGGAGGAGACCATGTCCTCGTAGCAGAGCATGACGCCGTATCGTATTCCTGCCGTGCTCAGCACCGTTGGCTGCGTTCCCGCGGTGAACTCATCCTGCATCGGGAAGTAGCGTTCGATGTCGGGAAACCAATCCTCGCCGGGCACGAACTCCCCGAACGGCATCAGGTGCCGCTTGTGGTAGCGCCCCGCGATCGAGTGGTCCGCATCGACCAGGATTCCGGACTGGTAGAGGGCCCGGGGCTTGTCCGGGTGTCCTGCGTAGAACTTTCCGCCGAAGAGAATCGGGCAGGGCGGGGCATCGAGGGGCCGCATGCCCGCGTTCGGTGGCCGCGACATGTCCACCACCTTCTCCGGGTCGGCGAACGACTCGAGTCGCTCGTCGTAGCACCCACCGCTGCACTCCGGCCAACAGACGAGATCCGGCGCGTCCTGCCGCCCCGAGCAGGACGTGATGGTCAGCGATCGCAGGGCATCGATGCCTCCGTCCTCCTCAGGATTGGCCTGCACGAGGGCAATGCTCACGTGCGGTGCGTCGCGACTCACGCGGCCCCAGTGCACCATCGACCAGACGCCGTACAGATCGTTCGCCGCGCAGAGGGCCAGCGCGATGACGATCGGCGGCGGCGGCATGAGCACGCGCTCCGTGCGGCCGCGAGGCATCACCGCCGACCGCACGAGCCACGCGATCACGCCCGCGTGGGCGTACAGGACCAAGGTCGTGAACTCGGGGCCGAACAGGTCGGCGGACTGCACGAGCCACGGCCAGGCGATCTGGGAGTAGCCGAGTTTCCAGGGGAACACCGCCGGCGTCACGGCTTCGAGGACGACCGCCGCGAGCCCCGCTGGAAGCCACGCCCGCAGGGGGTCGCTGGTGATGCGGGCGGCGATCAACAGGGGCAAGACCAGCCGCAGCGCGTCCCAGACGACGATCGGCGTGGCGATCGCCAGGCCGATGTCGAAGGTCGTGGCCATCGCATACGCCAGAACCTTGGGCGTCCAATGGAAGGCGATCCCCATGGTCACCGTCGCCGAGACGACGGCCCAGCCCTCCGGCCACCAACCCCGCAGCCGATCGACGACGAGGAGCGCCGCAGCCGCGGCCACCCAGCCGCACCAGACGAGCCGCTGATCCAGCCACGGGGCGCCGCCGAACACCGCGATCGCCACGGCGAACGCCGGGACCTGCAAGGCTCGCAGCACCCCCCAAGACCGGTGTGCGAACGCCAAAGACGGCGAACCGGCGTTAACACGACTCGATCGCCCCGACAAGGCTGCACCAGACGGCACGTGTCCCCCGCGGTTGAAAATGAAGGCGGGCCGGACGCAACTCCGAAAGCATGGCCGCTCTCTTCGTCGCGTCCGGCCCGCCGATGCGAAGGTCCGGTCAAAGATCCGGACCGTCATCCCCGCTCGAAGCCTTACGGGATCAGGACAACCAGAGCACCGGCGCCGTCGTCGCCGACGCGAGCCGTCGTGCTCGCCCCGTTGTTGAGGTTGTATTCCGCGCCATTGGACGTCAGCACACCCGCGGGATCAAACGCGCCGAGAACTCCCTTGCCAGCGGGCACCTTCACCGTCTTGGCCTTACCGGCGGGGATCACGACGCCACCGAAGTTCTTCTGAGCGTCCTTGACCGACTTGGGAACAACTGGGGGAACGGCGGTCGCCTGCTTCTGGGTCAGGCCGAACACGCACACTTCACCAGCCGTCAGGTTGCTGGTCTTGATGGACACCGACCGCTTCGTCCCGGCGTTGCCGCCACCCGCCTCGGCGGGAGCCGCAACGAATCCGATCGCCACCAGGGCCAGCAGCCCAATCGCATACCTACGAATCATGTCACTATCTCCTTGCGAAACACCATCGAACAGTGATCGGGAATGGGGCCGTAGCCTTGGCTGGCCACCCCCACTCCCGCTCGTTGAATGGCCTCCTGCCAGCCACCGCGGCGACGTTGCCGAGGCAGCCCGCCGTTCGTAGCGGCACCTACAAACCCGCGACGGCCGGGGCTCGCGCCCCGCCTCCGTTTCGCGAGCAGCTCGCTGCCAGCACGCCCGGCTCCATGGACTCATCGAGGAATGTGATCCGGCCGTCGGCGTAGGCCGCGAAGCTCCCCTTGGGATGGAGGCTTCGAATGTCGCTCTTGGCCGTGTTGATGAACGGCTCGGTCTGGGCGAAGCAGTTGAGCACGGCCCAGCGGCCCACCGGGTTGTCCGGCTCGCTCGGCTCCCCAGGGGCGGGGCCGGAGTCCGAGGCCTCGGCTACCATGAGCGTTGCCCCCAGACCGTCGGTCACGTGGGACGGTCGGACATATGCACCCCGATCGCGAACCGGAATCAGGATGCCGCTCGTGAATCCCGCGAGGTCCGGGTCGCCGTGGGGCGACAGGTCGGGAATCCACGCGCCCGCGATGCCGCCGTAGTCGGCCTTACCGGCGTACGCCAGCAGCGACGACGGACAGACGTAGACCGCGAGGTTGCTCTTGGAGAGGACGTCGTTGCCGCCCGGCGCATTCCAGGAGCGGGCGTAGTCGATCCGACCGGCGACCGTTCGCCCTTCAACGAAGGGCAAGACGAACGACGACCACGCATGCATCGTTCCATCGGGCAGGGCCTCTCCCGCCGCAACCTGGTCACACCCCGCTGGAAATCGCCGCCGGGCAGACTCGAACTGCAGGACGGCGAGCGACGCCTGCCGCAGGTTGTTGCTGCACGCCGTCCGCCGCCCGGCCTCTCGTGCACGCTGGGTGGCGGGGATCAGCATGGCCAGAAGCGAGCCGATCACCGCGATCACGACCAGGAGTTCGATCAGCGTGAAACCACGAGCGCATACCGCTCCCACCCCGGTCTGTTGCAACGGGGGAAACCGCATGATCGCCCGACGACACGGGGGCGAAAGCGTCGATCGAGAGACGTTCACGGGGCTCGCTTCAAGGATGCCGGAAAGCAGGACTGGGGGGTTTGGGCAAAACAGCCCGTCAACTCTTTCGGCGTCGCCCGACGGCGAGACCGGACGCGCTCTGGTCAACAATTTTTGGGTGCGAGGTCGGAAACGGGCAGAACTTCACTGAAACCGGGGGTATCCTGCGCTGACGTGGGCCCCGCGGACTTATGCCGGGAAGATGTCCATGTCGCTCCGGTCTTCACGCGTGTCGCACCCCATGGAGAGGATGTCCGATGCCTCAACGAGCCGTGGCGTGTCGCTGTTCGCCCTGAATCCCGGTCGGCCGCGCGGCGTCACGCTCATCGAGTTGCTCGTGGTGGTGGCGATCATCGCCACCCTGATCGGCCTGCTCTTGCCCGCCGTGCAATCGGCACGCGAGTCGGCACGCCGCGCTCGGTGCCTCTCGCAACTCAGGCAGATCGCGCTGGCTTGCCTCGCCCACGACGACGCCCGCGGACACCTGCCTTCCGGCGGCTGGGGCGGAGCGTGGACCGGCGATCCGGTCCGAGGCTTTGGCGAGCGGCAGCCCGGGGGTTGGGTGTTCAACGTGCTGCCGTGGGTGGAGCAGGGGAGGCTGCGTGATCGCGGCACGGGCATGACCGACGCCACGGCGAAGGTCGATGCGGCCGTCGTCCGACTGACCACGCCGATTTCGCTCTTCATCTGCCCATCGCGACGCTCACCGACCCTGTTTCCCGTGAAGAGCGAACTCACGTTCTGGGTGGTGGCGGAGCCGGAGTCACTGTCCCGTCGGCTCGAGGCCGTGGCCCGCGGCGACTATGCCGCCAACATGGGCAGCGGTGCGAGGCCCTTCAACTACCTTGGTGGCGGCGCATTCGCCCCAGCGTCGGTGGCCGACCGGGCGAGCGACGCCGAGTGGAAGGCGAGTTTCGGCCCCGATCCCGACGGCGTGATCTTTCGCCGCAGCCGGATTCGCATCGCCGACATCACCGACGGCGCATCGAAGACCTACCTGATCGGCGAGAAGTATCTCGACCCGGCGAAACTCGCGAGCGGCCTGTCGGACGACGACGATCAGAGCCTGCATTCGGGCTTCGACCGCGACACGGCGCGCGTCGGCTGCGTGCCGCCCTATCGCGACCAGGCCGGATTCGATCCCAGAGACGTGCACGGCGGGTATCCCGTGCCGCTGGCCTACGGGAGTGCGCATCCCGATGCCTGCGGGATCGCGATGGCCGACGGCTCGGTGAGGAGCGTGGCCTACACGTTCGACCCCACGATCCACCGCGGCCTCTCGTCGCGGAACGACGGGCAGGGCGAGTGATGCTCTGACCGCACCGACGACGCAAAACCGTCGACGCTGCGATGCAGCGGCGGTCACAAATCTGCGTCCGGTTTTACTCACGCATCCGCCAAAGGCTGTAGATGCGGCTTCTCAAACGCGGCCAACCACCCTCGACGCTGCCTCAGAGTAGTGCATCGAGGGTGACGATGTCCAGAAGCGAATCGAACCGACCACGGCTTCATCGGCTTCTGGCCTTTTTTTAGGGCCGATCCATGACTCCAGCCGACACGCCGCGATCCTTGTCGTGGCGGCGGTCCATTGATGACGCGTTTTCTGGATAGCCGAAATCACAGCACTTCGATCCTGGTGCGTAAGCCACGACTTCGAAAGTTGACCAGTTCAGTGAGGTTCAACCCAACAAGGAGAGTCTGATGACGAGAGCAGACAGCAGCGTTATTGATGAAGAGACCGTCCCCACGTCCTCCGCCACTTCGGCTGCCGCCGGGGCCGCAGCGGAGTTGCCCCCCCGCCGTCAGCCCGGTCAGGTCGAGGTCAACGACGCGAAGGCGGTGTCGTCCTACGCCAACTTCTGCCGCGTGACGGGTACGCCGGAGGAGTTGATCGTCGACTTCGGTCTCAATAAGAACATGAGCCCGGAGCCAGGTGAGCCGATCGAGATCGCCCAGCGACTGATCGTCAACTTCTTCACCGCGAAGCGGCTACTCGCCGCGCTCCACATGGCGGTGCAGCGTCACGAGGCAGCATTCGGCGTGCTCGAGACCGACGTGCAGAAGCGGGTGGTGACCACTGCGCGGGGCCGCTGAAAAGCGACGCACGGTTTCACAGTCCATTCCCTAGGTCCCCGGACGGAGCGTTTCCATGGCACGCGGCAAGCGTCGTGCGGTTGATGAGCGGCAGGAGCTGAGGCGTCACCGGCGCCGGCTGGAGCGCCGCAAGGCGGCGTTCCAGCCGATCGGTGCTCCCGAGCAGCTCGAGCAGCGGCAGTTGCTGGCGTTCGACCCAATATCGGTCGGGCAGATGAAGGAACTGCTCGTGCCGAAGCTACCCGGGATCGAGCACGTGACTGTCGTCACGCACGGCTTTCAATTAACTCGTGGCGGCGGCGACTCGCTGATGCCCCTGGCGAAAGCCATTTACGATCGAAGCGGGGCCGAAGATACGTGGCTCTTGGACTACGACATCTTCAATACCGACGTGAGCTTCGATAATGGGAATGGGCTGGTCGCCTTTCTAGGAGACCGTGGGCAGGGAAAGTTTGACGTCGATCCCACTCAGTCGAGGATGACGGCGAAGTCCCCTAAAGAGATCGTCCTGCTCTGGGACTGGGCACCCGAGTCCAACGACCGATCTGCCGGTTGGACCACGGCCGCGGCGGATGCTCTTTTCGCCACCATGGTGGATCTTGGCCTGACGCGGCCTTTCGCTCGCGCAGGGGAGAACCCCGGCGAGCAAAACCCCGACTATCACTTCATCGCTCACAGTTTCGGCAGTGCGGTGACCAGCGAGACGGTTCGGCGCCTAGCCGCCTATGAAATTACCGTCGATCAGGTTACCTATCTCGATCCGCACGACTTCGACCAGAACTCCGTCATCGACACGGCCCAGGCGCAGTACGACGTCGGTCTGCCGGCGGGCTACGGTGCAGCGGTCTGGGACAACGTCGAGTTCGCCGACGTTTACTACCAAACCACCGGCGAGCCGGGCATTCCGCAGGGCCGGCCGATTCCGGGTGCCCACAATGTTCGGATACTTCCGGAAGCGGCCGAACTCTCCGGCTTCAACGACCATTCGCTGGTGTGGGAAAACTTCTACGTCGGCACGATCAATGACGCGACCGCCACGACGGGCTACGCCTTCAGCCGCATGGCCGAAGGCCTCGGCCGCCGCGGCTCCGCCACCCCCAACTTCTATGCCCAGGGACAGGATCACACCTGGTCGGATCCGCGGTACGTCAATCCCGCCGACGGAGAACCAAACTTTCAGGGCATTCTCACCGCGGGCCGCGCCGATCCCAGTAAATTTGCGGCCGGCCGCTGGGAGCCCCGGTTCGACACGCTGGCGATCGTCAACGGCGGGATCGACTTTGCCGGCACGGCGGGCCTAGGCATCGACAGCACCGGCCTGACGAGCGACTTCATTCCGGGATGGAGCAACCACGGCGGTACCGGCTGGGGTGCAGCCGTCGCCAATGCGGGTGATGCGGCGCTCTTCCTCACGCCTCGCACGCCTTCTCGGACGCACAATCGGCTCTATGTTCCCGCCCATGCGTCCGCCATCTCGTTCACGATTCAGCGGTCGAGCGCCGGTCCTGGTGACGTGCTGGTCGTCAAACTCGGCACCGAGCCACTCGCACGCTTTGGCTCGAACGACGACGACGGTGTGTCGCTCGACGACACCGACGTAAGGCGGGTGCGGCATCTTGTCGCGGTCCCGGAGCACCTCCGCGACTCGGTCGCCACGCTCTCCTTTTCGATTGAGCGGGCGAGCGACTCAGGCGCGACTGCCGCCGAGGTCTACGTGGACGACGTGGGCTTTCTCGACCAACAGGCGGCCGCTGTAGCGCATCTCGCCCTGCCCAGGGCCCGGCCGCTGTCGCTCGCCCAACTGCGAGACGCCCTCGTCCCCCATGTCACCGCCGATCGCATCGAGAACGTGACGGTCGTCACGCACGGCTTTCAGTCCGGTGCCGAACTGGGCGACTCGCTCATGTCGCTGGCCCGCGCGGTCGCCGATCGATTCGGGCCCGACACCTGGCTGATCGACTACGACGTCGTGCCCGGCGACGAGGGCAATGGCATCTTTGGCTCACTGTTCGAGCGCGGTCAGGGTATGGTCGACGGCGGCCAATCGCGGCTCGACAGCCCGGCACCCAGGAACATCGTCTTTCTGTGGGACTGGGCCCCGGAGTCGAACGATCCGTCCGCCGGCTGGACCGGCGCCTCGGCCGATGCCCTGTTCGCCACGATGGTCGATCTCGGACTCGTGTCACGGAAGCATCTTCGGTTGCCGTCCGACCCGCAGCCTGCGGAGCCACTGGGCGACTACCCGATCGCGCACCACTTTATCGCTCACAGCTTCGGTTGTGCCGTGACGAGCGAGACGGTCCGGCGGCTAGCGGCCTACGGCGTGCCGGTGGATCACGTCACCTACCTCGATCCGCACGACTTCGACCAGGGTTCCTTCATCGACACGAAGCAGTCGCAGTGGGATCTCGGCCAGCCGGCGGGCTATGGTGCGGCCGTCTGGGACAACGTGGTCTTCGCCGACGCCTACTACCAGACGACGGGCGAGGCACGGATCCCGCTCATTGGGCCGGCGATCCCGCAAGGCCGTCCGATCCCCGGCGCCTTCAACACCTGGCTGCCTCCCGAGGTGCTCCTCGGCGGCAATGGCATCGGCGGCGGTGGCGACCACAGCGACGTGTGGCAGCGTTTCTATCTGGAGACGATCGTCAACCCGTATGCAATCGACGGTTACGCCTACAGCAAGGTGGCCGCCGCGGCGAACGGCGCGGTCGAGGGCCTGGATGCCATTCGGCCCGAGCCCGTGTTTTTCGGCGCCAACCAAGATCACACCTACTCCGACCGCCGCTACGTCTCTTCGGAGGGGGTTCCGAATCAGGCTGGTCTCAGGGATCTCCTCGGCCTGCGGTCCGGTCCGATCGACGACCTGATCGAGGCATTCGAACAGAAGACGTATCCGGCCGCCTTCCAGCCTCTGGCCATCTACAACGGCACCTTCAGCTACAAGGGCACGCGCGGCATCTCCGGCGATCTCGGCACGCTCACGTCCGACTACATCCCCGGCTGGAGCAACCACGGCGGCGGCGGCTGGGGCGGAATCAAACGTGGCACGGGCAACCCCTCGCTCTCCCTCACGCCCGGAATCTCGTCACGAACGCACAATCGCCTCTACGTTCCGAACTCCGCGGCAGCGCTGTCCTTCAATCTTCAGCGTGTCGAGGCGAATCCCGGCGACGTGCTCATCGTCCGCTTCGGCGGTGCGGCGTTGCCGCTCTACACGACAGATGACTCCCGTGCTCCGACCGTCGCCGGGGAGATCCGCCTCGATCTGGTCGATGCCGTCAAACGCCGCCAGTTGCTCGATGTGCGGACCTACACCAATCGCGTCGATACGCTCTCCTTCTCGATCGAGCGGCGCGACGGCCGCGGCGAGGTCGAGGCCGAGGTCCTGATCGACGACGTTGAGTTTCTCAACCGGTCCGATGCGGATCGGGCGCTCTCCAATGCCGGGCTGCCCGACTCTTGGGGCTATGTCTTCAAGGGAGACATGTTCACGCTGTCCTCGGACACGCCGTTTCTTGCCCTCGACATGCCGGTTCCCAACACGGCCGCCCACTTCGAGTACGCGATTCAGCGGCGGGCTCGCAGCCTCAATGACGAGCTTGTGGTGCTGCTCGAGGGCGAGGAGATCGACCGCGTCTCGCTTGACGCCGTCGATGCGGTCGCCACGATCCGGCGAGCACGCGTTCCGGAGGAGTATCGCGGCCTGCCCGACGTCTCGCGGCTCACCTTTCGAATCGAGCAGCCCGGCGGCTTCAACTTCTTCATCGAGGGCGTCGTCGATGTCTCCGAACTGCGGTTCACGAGCGACGTCGGCTACACGGGCGACTTGATCCCGATCGACCTCCCCACGCTTATCGACTGGCCGTTTGGCACGGCGACCTATGAGATCAAGAACATCTTCATTCGTGATCCGTCGCTGGGAGGCGGCGAGGACCGCCCACTGACGGTTCGGCGGGCTGAAGCGATCGACGAGCGGGGCAACAAGCGAACCCTCCGCAGCGACTGGGAACTGACCTACACCGATTCTTCCGGCCGGGAGCGGCTGGCCGGATACGTGATTTTCTCGGACCGCATCGAGGAAGCGAAGACGCCGTTTCCGCAGACCGGCCGGGCCTGGTTTGCCCCGGCGACGGGAGCCTACGTGCGGATCACCGATCGGTCCCCGAAGACGGGGCGGGCCGCCTATTTCGAGAAACTGCCTGGCGGGGCGATCGCAGGCGACCGCGACCCGGGCCTGCAGGGCTTCCAGGGCCGAATGCGGTTCGAGGTAGAGGTGGCATCGACGACGTCGTCCACGAAGTGGGAGCAAAAGGTCTGGGTCGACGTCACCGCGGGCCACTCGAACCTCGGCCCGGAGGCCCTGGCCCCTGATCTGATCGCCCGCCGAAACGTGCTCGAGATCGCCAGGCTCCAGCAGCGACTCAACTATCTCGATGGTGCCATGCTGGGCGAGGCGATTGTCGGGGCCGAGACGGAAGGCGGCCGCAGAATCGTCTCCGACGACGGCCACCGGTCCACCGCCATCGACGATCCCGTCACCAAGAAGCCAAAGCTCGAGCGACTTGCCGCTGGCGTGCCCGGCCGGCCGCTGGTGGTGGACGGCATCAAGGAAGTGCTCACGAACTCCGCACTGCTGAGATTCCGGCAGTCATATGAAACCGGCAGCGTGGCGGGCTGGGACCGGATTTCTTCCGCGGGGACGACCACGTACACCGAGTCCCAACTCGACGACCTGCCCAAGCCTGAGCAGCCGCGGTCGAGTTTCCCGGTCACGGATGAGGACGTCCGCTGGCTCCGGCGGATGGACATCCTTCGTGAGCCTGACCGCCAACTGCTGGCCGAAGGCCTTCGGGAGCTGCCCCGAGCGCTCGACATCTCCGCCCTGGAGAACTTTTCGGTCTCGATCCCGTTCGTCAACGTCTCGAACGTCACCGATCTCTCCACGCTTACGAGCCTGATCGACGCCGACCTCGGTCTCGGCCAGGATCTCTTCGAGCCGCTGGCTCGCTATCTGCTCGCAGACGCGACCCCGACCACAGCGGAGCTCAATGCCTCCGTCTCGAACGTTGGCCGGCCGGGGCTCGAGCGGACGACGTTCGAACTTCGGTCGATCGGCATCGACCTCGATCAGAATCCGGGCCGCGACGTCTTCGAGATCAGTTTCACCCGCACGGAAAAGAAACAGGCCTTTTTCGACCTCGGGAGTGGCTTCTCGTACCGCGGACTGACGGTTTCGGGTGAGACCGGCCTCGAACTCTACGTCACGACCTACGCGGACATTCGGTTTGGGATCGACCTTACCAAGACCGACGTCGGGAACGCATTCTTCGTGGAGTTCGTGACTCCCAAGGACGCCGACGGGGCTCCCCTGGTCGTCGCCCCGACCGACCTCGCAGGCTATGTGCTCAAGGACAAGGGCGGAAACAATCTCGGCGGCCTTGCCCGCAACGGCGGCCTGGAGGTGCGGGTAAACCTCGCCGCCGACATCCCTTCTCTCAAGTTTGCCGGCGGCTTTATCTCGAACATCACGGTCGGTCATCCGACATTCCTGGTCCGCGACCTTCAGGCGGGCGTGGCGCTGCCGCGGACGACGCTGGCCGACCTCCAGATGAGCGGCCTCGCCGCCTACGGCAAGACGGACGCGGGCGGTCTCGTGCGATTCACGGCCACGCTCGGCGCCAAGGTGCTCGGTGTCGACGTGCAGGGCGACCTCGCCATCGGCGACGCCGACATCTTCGACGACCAGCCCCCCACCGTGATCGTGCCCTTCATCTGCGGGATGGGCAGGATCCTGGAACTCGACGGCGTGGACATCGCGTCAGCGTTCTCAAGCGTCGGGTCGATGCTCGCCTCGCTACGGCAGGGTGGGCTCTTCGACGACGCGATCCCGCTCGTCGAGGGCACCCAGGTTCGCGACGTGGTGCGGTTCGACAAGGCCTGGGACGAGAACGTCTCCGCGGTGTTCCGTCCCACCACCACCTCACCGGCGCCCTCCACGCTCGACGAGATGCTCGCCCGGCTCGAAGGCCTCCTCGGCAGCAACGGCATCAAGGCGAAATACGTCAAGGACGGCGGTCGCTGCGAACTGCTGCTCCACTTCGATCTCTCGCGGGCCCTCGACGTAATCGACAAGAAGCTCGCCCTGCGGGCCGACGTGGGCAAGCTCGCGTCGCTCGCCTCGTCGGGCAGCGTGCGGGTGATCGCCGAAGTCGGCATGAAGTTCACGCTCGGCATAGACCTCGCTGGGCTGATCGGCCGGCCAACCGAGATCACCGACGCCACGCCGCTCGCCGACCTGAACGACAAGACGGGGGTCAACACCAGCAAGACGGCGGCCGGCGACGTGCGGATCACGCTGTCCACCGGCAAGAGCTTCGACCTCGACGTGGACCGGCTCGCAACCGTCGGCGACCTCAAAGCGGCCGTCGCCCTGCTCGATCCGCGGCTCTCGCTCGACATCGAGCCGCGTCGGCAGGTGGCCGTGGAGCTGAAAGACGGCCGGATGCTCTGGCTGACGGTGGACGAGAACCTGACCGACGACGAGGCGTATGCCCGAGTCATCAAGGGTCTCGCCGCGATCGACGACAACTTCAGGACGCCGGCGTCGGCAGAAGCGCAGATCGCGAAGGTCGTCCAGGTCCGCTCGAGCCTCGTGCTCCGCGAGCGCAACCCGTCGCCATCCGGCCGGCTCACCGTCGTTTCGATCGGTGGCGCGGCCGCGGAGTCGCTCGGCCTCGCCGGCGTGGTGACGCAGCCGGAGACGGACGGCACGTGGACGGGTCAATACGTCCTCCGCGGCAGTGACCTCGACTCCGGCGGCGTCAGCGA
>JBIIMU010000238.1:0-4814 GCA_044337845.1 Pirellulales bacterium
CGCCTCGGGCGGGTACGTCGAGACGAACAGCGGGCGCACGAGTGCCTTCATCGGTCACCTCCCCGGTGGAACGGCTGCACCGCGGGCCCGGAGGCCCGCACCAGCCATGCGATTGATGAACACGCCGGTCGGCACGACCGGCAGCACTTCATCGCGACCGACGGGTCACGACGCACCGTGGATCACGATCGATCCACTGAATCACAGACCGAATGGATCCGGCGGGTTCGTCCGGATCACGACTCGCTGCATTCTCTCCACGAAGAGCCGTTGCATCGTACGCATCGGGATCGTGTGCCGGCAAGTTTCACCAGGGCGTCAGGCACTCCCGGCATGGGCGCCTGGCGGCTGTGTCGTGACCTCGCGTCCGGCAGCGGTCGGCGGGCGTGGATCTCGAGTGCGGGCAGCGCGTCGGCCGACGCTGTGGGGCGATCGGAGGCCGCGTTGGCGGCCATGGCCCGCTCGAGATCGAGCTCCGCGGGATCGTGCCTCGACGCATGGTTCACCTCGCGGGCCTGGTCGGACGGACGCTCGCGCCGCCCCGCTACCATCTTATACTCGGCCGCCACTGGCACGCTTCCACGGGCAATCCATGCAGACACGACGGCTCGGCGATTCGGATCTCGACATCACCCCGCTCGGCTTCGGCGCGTGGGCGATCGGCGGTGGCGACTGGGCCTTCGGCTGGGGAGCCCAGGACGACCGCGACAGCATCGCCGCCATCCGCGAGGCTCTCGACCTGGGAGTGAACTGGATCGACACGGCGCCCGTCTACGGCCTCGGGCATTCGGAGGAGGTGGTCGCGAAGGCGCTCGCGGGGGTGTCGCGACGGCCGCTGGTGTTCACGAAGTGCGGCCGCGTGTGGGACGAGCACCGCGAGATCGGCAAGCGGCTGAAGGCCGGCAGCATCCGCGCCGAGTGCGAGGCGAGCCTGCGCCGCCTCGAGGTGGACTGCATCGACCTCATGCAGATCCATTGGCCCGAGCCCGACGAGGACGTGGAGGAGGGCTGGGCCGCGTGTGCCCGCCTGAAGGAGGAGGGCAAGGTGCGTTGGATCGGCGTCTCCAACTTCAGCGTCGCGCAGCTCGAGCGCGCCCGACGGATCGCGCCGGTCACGTCGCTGCAGCCGCCGTACTCGCTGCTCCGCCGCGACATCGAGGCCGAGATTCTGCCGTGGTGCGGTGCCCATGGCGTGGGCGTGCTCGCCTACTCGCCGCTGGCGTCGGGGCTGCTCACCGGTGCGTGGACCCGCGAGCGGCTCGCGGCCCTGCCCGACGACGACTGGCGGAAGGCGAAGAACCCGCTTTTTCAGGAGCCGCGGTTCTCGCGCACGCTCGAGGCCATGGCGGTGATTCGCGGCATCGCCCTGGCCCGCGGCGTGACTGCCGGCGCCGTGGCCCTCGCCTGGGTGCTCGCGAATCCGGCGGTGACCGCCGCGATCGTGGGGGCGCGGCGGCCGGGGCAGTTCGCCGATCACAGCGCCGCCGCCACGCTGCGGCTGACCGACGCCGAGCGGGCGTCGATCGCAGGAGCCGTGGTGTGAACGCGATCTGGGGATGGAGCGGCTCGAGCCGCCGGGAAGCCGCCATCGCGTGAGCGATGCGGACTGGACCACGCGGGATGCCGGCCGGGCCGCTCGAGACGGAGCGGGTCCGGGGAGTGATCACGGAGGCGTGTCGGCGAGATCGGCGGGGAGCGTGGTCGCGTCGCGCTCGGCGTCGGCCGCGGCGATGGCGAGGTGCTCGGCGACGACGTCCGGATGGGCGGCGGCGAGGTCCGTCGTCTCGAAGGGGTCGGCCACGAGGTCGAAGAGCAGGGGCGGGGCCTTCGTGCGGGCGATCAGTTTCCAGCGGTCGCCGATCACGGCGCGGCCGCTCTGGTGGACGATGCACACGGGCCTGGCCCGCGGCGCCGCGGCCGGCGTGCCGGCGATCGCCTCCCAGCGGTCGAGCCCGTCCCAGGCGAGGTCGGTGGGCGGCCGGTAGCCGACGAGCCGCGCGAGCGTGGGAAACCAGTCGGCGACGTGGATCACGGCCCCGGTCTTGCGCGGGGCGAGCCGGCCGGGCCAGCTGGCGAAGGCGCAGACCCGCGTGCCCCCCTCCCAGAGCGTGTTCTTCTGGCCGCGGAGCGGGTCGTTCTCGCTGTTGAGCGGGGAGTCGGGCACGTCGCCCACGTAGTGATTGGCCAGCGACTCGATGCCGCCGTTGTCGCTCGTGAACACGATCAGCGTGTCCTGCCGCTGGCCGGTCTCGTCGAGCGCGGCCACGAACTCGCCCACCGCCGCGTCGAGCTGCGCGACCATCGCCGCCAGCCGCAGGCGGGAGTCGTGCTTCGCGGGATCGTCGTGGAAGCGGACCCCGTCGTAGAGCCGCTTGAAGCGCTCGGGGGCATCGACGGGCGTGTGGACGGCGTGGAAGGCGACATACAGAAGCCACGGGGTTCGCGCGGCGCCGTCGCCGGGGCGGGCCTCACGAATCCGCCGCACCGCCTCCGCGGTGATCAGCTCGGTGGCGTTGCCGCTCTCCTGGAGCGACACCCCGTCGCGGTGCCAGGTGTCTTCGTAGGGGCCGCGGCGATAGAGGTGGGTCCAGGGATCGGCGGCGCCCGTGAGCGTGCCGTAGGAGTGGTCGAAGCCGTAGTGGTTGGGGCCCCACTCGGGCCGCGAGCCGAGGTGCCACTTGCCGCACTGGAACGTGGCGTAACCGAGCGAACGCAGGGCGGAGGCGAGGGTGACCGTGCCCGGAGGGAGGGCGCGGCGGTTGCTCGGGGCGATCGCCTGCGGGCCGAGGCGGCCGGGATAGCGGCCGGTCATCAGGGCGGCGCGGGTGGGCGTGCACACCGGCTGGACGTAGTGCCGGTCGAACTCCACGCCCTCGCGGACGAGCCGGTCCATGTGGGGCGTCTTGCCGAACCCGCCGTGCCAGCCCACGTCGCTCCAGCCGAGGTCGTCGGCCACCACGAAGAGAATGTTGGGCCGCTGCGGGACGGTATCGGCGGCCTGCGCGGTGCACCAGGCGCACGACGCCACGAGCACCGCCACCGTCCGCCACGGCATCGTCATCGGCTCATCCTCCACCAGACTTGGCCCCGAAAGCCTGCCAGCCGGCGAGTGTACCGCGGCGGCCGCGGCGCCAAAGCGCGCCGATTCGGTGCAGGTGGCGCACGACACCGCTACACTCGCATCGATGCGGCCCCGATGGGGGTTCGTGCTCGTGGTGCGAGGAGAATGCGATGCCAGTGGTCACGAGGATCGGTCGGCTCTCGGCGGCGGCGGCGATGGTCGTCGCGGCGGTGTCGGTGGCGCGGGGCGATTCGCCGGCGGCGAACCCGCTAGTGGACGACCTGAAGAAGGCGTCGGCGGCCTACGCCGAGGCGTTCAACAAGCGAGACTACGCCGCGCTCGCCGACCAGTGGACGGCCCGCGCCGAACTCGTGGAGGGGGGCGCGCGGCTGCAGGGTCGCGACGCGATCGTCGAATCCATCAGGATGTGGCGGGAGCGGCACCCCGAGGCCTCGCTCGCGATCCAGCTCCAGGGCGTCGAGCCCGTGGCGGAGCCGATCGCCCGCATCTCGGGCGTGATGCGGTTCACGAAGAAGCCGGGCGCCGCACCGATCGAGTCGCGGTTCACGGCCCTGCGGGTGAAGGAGGGGGCGACCTGGCGGCTCGCCGAGTCGCGGGTGACGCCCGCCCACGTGGCGGCCCTCGACGACCTCGACTGGATGCTCGGCACCTGGCAGGCCGAGGTGCCCGACCGGGCCACGATCCAGATCACCTACGAGGAGGCCCTCGGCGGCTACGCGATCGTGGGCCGCACGAAGATCACGCCCAAGCCCGGCAAGGCCGCGCTCCTTCCCGACGGCATCGAGGCGCTGGAGGTGATCCACGCCGACCGCGACGCCGGGCTGATCCGCTCGTGGGTGTTCGACTCGACGGGCGCGAGGGCCGACGGCTTTTTCGAGTTCGACGGCACGTCGTTCGAGAAGGTGATGTCGGGCACCCCGTCCGACGCGGTCCGCGGCCGCAGGGCGAACTGGGTGCAGGTGATCGCGCCGGGCGGCGACGGCAAGGTGACCACGCACATGATCGAGCGGACGATCGACGGCGTGGGCCTGCCCGACGCCCGGCCGCTGACGTTCAAAAAGATTCGCTGACCGCCCCGCGGCCGGTTCATTCCCACTCTCGTCCTTCCTCGGAGAATGCCTCGATGACGTTCATGACACGATTCGCCGGACGCTGCGGTGCGATGCTCGCCACGGCGGCCATGGCGTGCCAGGTTGCGGCGCCCACGCTCGCGCTGGCTCACGGCGGCGGTGGTTTCCATGGCGGCGGCGGGGGCGGGTTTCACGGCGGCGGTGGCGGCGGCTTCGGCGGCGGCGGGCGGCCCGACTTCGGTGGCGGTGGCCGTGACTTCGGCGGCGGTCGCCCCGACTTCGGTGGCGGCGACTTCCGCGGCGGCGACTTCCGCGGCGGTGAGTTCGGTGGAGATCGGATCGACGGTGGCCGGATCGATGGCGGTCGCCTCGACGAAGGTGGCCGGATCGACGGTGGCCGGATCGACGGCGGTCGCATTGATGACGGGGGCAGGATCGATGGTGGCCGCATCGACGGCGGCCGACCGCTGGACGGTGGCGGCCGGCTCGATGGCGGGCGTCCTCTCGATGGCGGTGCGGCGCGGGATCTGGGAGCGGGCCGGTTTGCCGGCGGGGCGGGCGAACTTTCGCGGGCCGACTTTCAGCGGATCGCCGGGCAGGGCATCGGCCGCGACGGTCTCGCCCGGGGCGGCGTGCGGGCCTACTCGGCCGGGGCCCTCTCG
>JBIIMU010000239.1:0-4796 GCA_044337845.1 Pirellulales bacterium
CCGCACACGACGGCGGCGAGGCGCGAGCAAACGATGCGTGACGGGAGCGGCATCATGCCGGAGTGCCCGGGGCGGTGGGCCGGGCTCCGATCCGTCGAAGCCCTCTCCGGGAGAACATCGGCTCGTTCGGCCGCGGCCCGCCGATGCTGTGGCCGACCTGCACCCCACCGTCACGACCCGCACGACAGGCAACCGCCGGCGGCAGGGCAGCCCGCATCGCTCACGCGATTGCGGCTTCACAAGGCAGGGCCGCCACGACGGCGGCCGAGCCCGGCCAGGCGAACCTCGGCTTCGCCCACGCCGGGATCAAGGCTGCCGGGGCCAGGGATGGCCCGGCAGCCGTGCATTCAGAAGTTCGCGTCGCAGCCCGTGTCGACGTCGCCCACCATGTGCAGGTGGTCGTGGTCGATGTACAGGACCTCCTGGCAGTCCTCGTCCACGAGCGTGTGCGGCACGGGCCAGCCGATCCGCTTCACTTCCTGGAAGTAGACCGTGCACTTGTAGTGGGCGTGGTGCAGCTGCACCGGTCCGACGAGCGGCATGTGCCGCGGCGGATCGACGTAGTCGGCGATCTTGCACTTCGAGATCCGCACGTGGTTCCGCTGCACCTCGTAGAGGAACGGCCAGTTGCCCTGCACGGGGCGGGCCTTCTCCAGCGCCCGCATCACCTCGTCGTCGCTCGGCTCGTCGAGGGCCTCGCACGGGCCGCCCGGCTGGAGCGGGCCGAGCACCGGAGCCCGCTCGTAGCGCTCGTAGTTCCAGAACTGATCTTCCTTCTGCTTCTGGATGCCCACGGGCACGGGGATCGGGAAGGCCAGTGGGCCGATGTTCGGCCCCTGGGCCGTGAGCCAGAAGCAGCCGCTCTGCGTGGAGCCGCCGATGGCGAGGACGAGCGCCGTCATCAGGAAGCGTGTGCGAGAGGTCATGGTCGGCACTCCGGCGTCGAGCGGGATGGTTGGACGGGTTCTGACGGATGTATCGACCGGCCGCGGCCACGAACTTGCGGATTTTTCCGACGGCGGGGTTTCGGGGGGCGGGGCTCGAGGCCGCGGCGGTCCCCCAGAAACGAAACAAAAACGAAACCGCTCCTCCGGGAGGCCGGAGGAGCGGTCGTGGTTCGTTCGGTTTTCAGCCCCACCGCTTACCGGTGGTGGCTGTGGTGATGCCGCTCGTCGAAGTCGAGCCACCACCAGCCGTCGTCCCATTCGAGCGACACCCGCCGCCAGCCGAGCGGCACCTGCGGGTACGGATAGAACGGGCCGATGTAGGGCCAGGCGGTCGGCGAATACTGGGTGGGATACTGCAGCGCGGCGTAGTTGGGGTACGCGGCATAGCTCGGCCACGCGTAGTTGGGCATGTTGGGCCCGTCGCCCCGCATCGGCACCGGGGGCATGCCGGCACCCGTGCCGCCCATCGGCATCGGCCCGCCAGGCCCCATGCCACCGGGGCCGCCCATGCCGGGGCCACCACCCATGCCCTGGCCACCACCCATGCCGGGTCCGCCCATGCCGGGTCCGCCCATGCCTTGGCCGCCCATGCCGCCGGCACCGCCCTCGCTGTACCGCATCGAGCCGGGCACGATCTGCCCGTCGGGCACCTGGCAGTCGTAGCCGCCGGGGCCGGGGAGCGTCATCGGCTCCTGCATGGAGGTCCGCATGGCCATCCGCTGCCGCGGATCGACACCCGGGTTCATCGGTCGGCCCATGGGCGTGCCCATCGGCATCGGCCGCTGACCGCGGGCTCGCGGCTGAGGCTGAGGCTGGACCGGGGCCGTGCCCCGCACCAGCTGCACCGGGCTGGCCCCCTCCGCGGCGGCCGCCGTGCTGCCGCCCGCAAAGAGCAGGCCGCCCGTCAGGGCCGCAAACGGATTCTGCGTCGTCGGCTTGGCGGCCGGGGCGGGCTCGGACGCCTGCTGCTCGTAGCCCGCGGCACCCCACGCCGAAGTCGGCACGGCGAGGGCGGAGGCCGGCAGCTCAGCCGGCGGCGTGCCGGCCGCGTCGATCACGAGGCGGTTCACGACCCGCTCCACGCCCGGGGTCGACTCAGCGAGCCCGATCGCGGCGGCGAGCTGCTTCTCGTCCGACACGCGGCCCTCGAGCCAGATGGTGCCCGACTTGCTCTTCACGTGGACGCGGTAGCCGGTGAGGGCGCCGGAGTCGCGAAGCTTGCCGGCGACGGACGCCGCCAGGTCCTCGGCACGCCCCGCCGCCGTCAGGCACGCCGACGCGACGAAGGCGAGCAGAAACGTGGTCTTGGAAATGGACATGGATCACTCCCTTGGCTGCGAATCCGGCGTTGGGGTCCGAGAGCCGCTCCGAGGCCGGCTGATCGAACACTCCTCGCCCTCCTGTCTTCGGCTGTCGGTCGCAGCGGAGGGGAGTTTTTTTCCGGTTTCTCCGGAAGCCGGGCTCGTGCGGGCAGCGCCGGCAAGGCAGCGAAGATGGGGCGACCGTGCGGGGGGGCCTAGTGGCGGGGCGAGACGTCGACCACGGCGATCATCGTCATGACTGCCAGCGTCGTCGCGCACACGGCCGCCGAATCCGGGCCGAGCTGGATCGCCATGCCGCAGGCCGTCCCCACCACCGCCAGGGACGCGAGGCAGAGCCACTGGCCACCCCGCTCGAACCGGGTGCCCTCGGCGAGCCTCGAAAACCCGGCGGCGGCCACGCAGAGCACCTGCACGGCCCCGAGGGCGAAGAGGGTCGGGCTCACGGCAAAGGCGACGAGCGACGGGCAGGGCAGGGGCATCGCGACGGCTCCCGGGGAATGGGGCGGGAACCGTAGCAATCCGGCCCGCGGCCGGGCAAGGCCGTTACTTCCCCTGGCCGGCGATCAGTTCGTCGAGCTTCTTCTCGAGCCCCGTGATCGTGACGTTGCGATCGACGACGGTGCCGTCGGCCCCCACCAGCACCATCGTGGGCAGCGCCATCACGCCGAACTCCTCGGCCAGCCGGCTGTCGAGCCCGCCCGGCTCGTGGAGCTGCGGCCAGGCCAGCGGCCTGGCCTGCAGAAACTTCACGAGCTTCGCCTTGTCGCCGTCGAGCGCCACGCCGATCACCGCGAACTTCTTGGCCCCGTACTTGGCCTGGAGTTCGCGGATCTGGGCGAGCTCCACCTTGCACGGCTCGCAGTCGGTGGACCAGTAGTGCACGAGCACCGGCATGCCCTTGAACGACTCGATGCCCACCTGCTTGCCGTCGACGGCGGGGCCCGCGAGGGCCAGCGGGCGGCCCACGCTCTCGAGCCGACGCACCGCGCCGGCGGCCTTCCGGGCCTGGGCGCTGTCGGGGAAGGTGGAGGCGATCGCGGCGTACCGCTTCACGGCGTCGGCGTCGCGGCCCTCGAACTCGTCGCGGAAGGCGAGCTGGAGCATCGCCTCGGCCGACTCGGCCGCCTTCGGGTAGGTGTCGGCGAAGGCCTGCAGGTCGTCGAACCAGGCCTTCTGCAGCTTCTCGCCGTCGGCCCCGGGCTGCTCCATGCCCACCGCATATCGCGCCTGGATCAGGCGAAACGACACGAACGCCGACATCGCCTCGTCGCCCTTCACGGCCTCGGCGATCTTCTCGAGCTTCCCGATGCCGTCCGGGTAGATGCCCTCCTGCACGTAGGCGGCGAGCGTCTCCACGAGCTGGTTCGTCCAGAACGGCCGGTCCGTCTCGGCGGCCGCCGCGACGGTCTGCTCGAGCTGGTCCACGTAGTCGGCGGCGAGCGTGCGGCGGCCGGCCGGATCCGCGGCGGCCATCTTGCCCTCGATCTCGCGGAGCTTCGCGAGCATCGGCTTGAGGTTCTCGGCCACGCCACCGTCCGCCGCCGGGCCCCGACCGGGCGTTCGCGGCGTGAAGAAGCCGAAGGCGTCGGCGATGTCGGTGGAGCCGGCGAGCTGCGGCACGTCGACCGGCCGCCAGGTTTCGCCGCACTTCACGAGCGAGCCCACGAACACCTGCCCGTTGCCACGCCCCCCCTCGACGAGCGCCACGACGTTGTCGTAGGCCGTCACGTCCTTGGCGAGGCCATCGGTGCCCGCGGCGAGGGTGCCCGGCGGCTGCGGCGTGAGCATGCTCGACCAGCGGGCGTCGGGGCCGATCTCCTTCTGGGCGGCCACGCCCTTGGCGAAGGCCTCCGGCGCGGCGGCGGCGCGGGCCGCCAGCGCCGCGAGCTGCTCGCCGGTGAATCCCGCGGCTTCGAGGTCGGCCTTGGTGGGCAGGAGCCGCGTGAACGCGGCCACGTCGCGGTCGCGGATCGCCGCCACCACCTCGGCGGTCGCCTCCTCGGCGGAGATCGCCTTCCAGACGTCGATCACCTGGTCGCCGTTGGTGTCCACGCCCCAGCGGCTGCCGCCGCCGCCCAGCCAGCGATACTCCTCGGCCTTCTTGTCGCTGTCGGCGTCGATCTCGCGATACACCTCGAGGCCGTCCTTGTAGAAGCTCCAGCGATCCACGACGCGGTCGCCGTTGGTGTCGGCAAAGGCCCGCAGCACCTCGCCGGACGGTCCGCGGACCACGAGGGCGCCGGCTCCGGCTTCCTTCTCCTGCTTGATGGTGGCCTGCTTGATCTCGTCGGCCGAGAGCTGCGAGCAGTCGACACCCTTCTGGCGGGGCTTGATGGCGAGGGCATCCTCGACGGTAGGCCCGGCCGCGAGGGCGGGCGCGGCCAGCATGGCGAGGACGAATCCGAACGACGCGGCACGGGCGGCGGGCATGGCAGGACTCCTGACGCGGAAGCACATGGACCCCAGCAAAGTAGCCGGAAGACCGCCACCGCGCCAGCGCCATTTTTTTTGGGGACGCACGCCAGGG
>JBIIMU010000240.1:0-4794 GCA_044337845.1 Pirellulales bacterium
ATGATGGTGAGCCGTCGCCGCAGGCTTCTCGACTACCTCAAGCGGATCGCTCCGCAGCGGTATCTTGACATCATCCGCCGCCTCGAGATCCGCAAGTAGCGGGTGCGCGCGGCCCGCCGAGGCGGGTCTGCGTGGCTGGCGTTGATTGTTCGGTCTTCGACCGCCCCGGAACTCCATCCGGGGCCGGCGAGGCCCGTGGCGTTGGGTTCGGCGCAGGCGCTCCGTGGCGCGGCGACGGCACGATGAAGGCAAATCCCCCGTTCGACGCGGCCTCGAGGTCGCGGGACGGATCCAGAGAAGGAAGGAACACAGACGTGAAGCAGCGAGTGGAACGGCAGATCGGCGACGGCACCCTGGCGATCGAGACGGGCTTCCTCGCGAAGCAGGCGGCCGGCAGCGTGCTCGTGAGCTACGGCGACACGGTGGTGCTCGTGGCTTCGGCCACCGGCGCGCCCCGGCCCGGCATCGATTTCTTTCCCCTCACCTGCGACTACCGCGAGCGCGTCGCCGCGGCGGGCAAGTTCCCCGGTGGCTTCCTCAAGCGGGAAGGCCGGCCGACCCTCAAGGAAACCCTCACGGCGCGGCTCATGGACCGCCCCATCCGGCCGCTCTTTCCCGAGGGCTTCTTCGACGAGGTGCAGATCCAGGCCAACGTGCTGGCAAGTGACCGGCAGAACGACCCCGACGTGCTGGCGATGATCGGCGCGTCGGCCGCGTTGGCGGTGTCGCCGCTCCCGTTCCACGGGCCCATCGGCAGCGTGCGGCTCGCGCAGATCGACGGTCGGTTCGTGCCCTTCCCCACGATCGACCAGCTCGAGGAGAGCGACCTCGACCTCGTCGTTTCCGGCAGCCCGACCGCGATCTGCATGATCGAGGGTTTCGCCCGCGAGATGCCCGAGGATCGGATGCTGCAGGCGCTCGAGGAGGCGCACCGGATCATCCGCGTCATCTGCGAGATGCAGGAGGAGCTCATCCGCAAGGCGGGCAAGCCCAAGAAGGAGTACGTGCTCGCCGACTACTCGGCGCTCCGCGATCGGCTCACCCGCGACTACCTCGGCGAGCTCAAGGCCGCCAAGGCCACGCCCGGCAAGGCGGATCGTGGTCAGGCCGTGAAGGCGCTCAAGGAGAAGGCGAAGGCGGCGGTCGCCCCCGCCGAACCGGCGTTCAACTTCAAGCCGGGAGCCGCCGGCGGGACCAGCGATGCCGACTTCTCGCACGTCTGGCACGGCCTCGAGGAGCGGGCCGTCCGCGAGTTGATCCTGGAGGGCAAGCGTCCCGACGGCCGCGACCACAAGACCCTGCGGGCGATCCACTGCGAGGTCGATCTCCTGCCGCGCGTGCATGGCTCGGCGCTCTTTCAGCGCGGCGAGACCCAGGCGCTGGTCACGATCACGCTCGGCACCGGCCGGGACGAGCAGCGGGTCGACGGCCTGATCGACGAGTATTCGAAGAAGTTCATGCTCGACTACTACTTCCCGTCCTACTCGGTCGGCGAGGTGCGGCCGATCCGCGGTCCGGGCCGGCGCGAGTTCGGGCACGGGGCCCTCGCCGAGCGGAGCGTGAAGCCGGTGCTCCCGGATCCGGACATGTTTCCGTACACGATCCGCGTGATCTCCGACATCCTCGAGTCGAACGGCTCGAGCTCGATGGCGAGCGTCTGCGGGGCCACGCTGGGGCTGATGGCCGCCGGCGTGCCGATCTCCCATCCGGTGGCCGGCATCTCGGTCGGTCTCGTCAAGGAGAGCGACGATCGCTGGGTGCTGCTCACCGACATCATCGGTGACGAAGACCACTACGGCGACATGGACTTCAAGATCGCCGGGACGCAGAACGGCATCACGGGCATCCAGCTCGACCTCAAGATCACCGGCATCTCGCCGGCGATCATCGAGGCCACGCTGCGACAGTCGCGGGAGGCTCGGCTCGACATCCTGAGGGCCATGCTGTCGGCGATCCGCCGGCCACGGTCCGAGATCTCCGTGTGGGCGCCGCGGCTGCTGCGGACGAAGATCGATCCGCAGAAGATCGGCCTCCTGATCGGCCCGGGCGGCAAGACGATTCGGGCGATCCAGGAGCAGACTGGCGCCAGCATCGACGTCGAGGACGACGGCACGGTCACCGTGGCCAGCCACGACGCCGAGGGCGCGATGGCGGCCATGGCCCAGGTCGAGGGCCTCACGGCGTCGATTCAGGTGGGGCGGATCTACGAGGGTCGCATCACGAGCATCAAGGACTTCGGCGCCTTCGTGGAGCTGGTTCCCGGCAAGGACGGCCTCTGCCACGTCAGCGAGCTCTCCGACGACTTCGTCAAGAGCGTGGCCGATGTCTGCCGGATCGGGGACGTCATGCGGGTGAAGGTCATCGCCGTCGACGACCAGGATCGGGTGAAGCTCAGCCGCAAGGCGGTGCTCCGCGAGGAGGCCGAGGCGGCCGGCAGGCCCGCCGGAGAGTGACGGTCCAGTCCTTCGGGGCGTCGCACCGCGGAGCCGGCCATGTCGTCGCCTGACGATTCCGACCGCTCGCGGGCCGAGACATACGCGGAGTTTGCGGCTCTCGTGGGCGGCCTCGCCCACGAGATCCGCAACCCGCTGTCGACGATCCGGCTCACCATGGAGCTGCTCGCCGAGGACTTCGAGAAGACCGATCCCGACTCCCCGACGAAGCAGCGGGATCGCCGCGCCAAGGCCAAGATCGACCTCGTGCGTCAGGAGTGCGACCGGCTCCAGAAGCTGCTGGGAGACTTTCTCGACTTCGCCAGGCAGGAGTCGCTGACGCTCGAGCCCGGCAACCTCAACACCGAGATCGACCAGCTCCTCGACTTCTTCTCCATCCGGGCCCAGGAGGCGGGCGTCGAGCTCGTCCGGTACCTCGACCCGGAGCTGCCGACCGTGCGGCTCGACCGGGAGACCTTCCGCTCGGCGCTGCTCAATCTGCTCCTCAACGCCGTGCAGGCGATGGAGGGGCACGGCGGCCAGCTGGTCGTGCGGACGCGGCCGGCCGGCCTGGGCGTGCTCCTGGAGCTCATCGACACCGGGCCGGGCATGGACGCGGAGACCCTCGGCAAGGTGTTCGGGGCCTTCTACACCACGAAGCAGGGAGGCTCGGGCCTCGGCCTGCCCACCGCCCGGAAGATCGTCGAGGCGCACGGGGGCACGATCGACGTCGAGAGCGCCCCCGGCCGGGGCACGAAGGTCACGATCTGGCTGCCGGCGCCGCCCCGGCTGCCGCGCGGCGGGCAGCCCGACGCAACGCAGCCCCCGGAAGCCCCCTGAAACTGGACGCCCGCCCCGCAGGCTCCGTACCATCGCCCTCATGGCCTCGCCCCCGAACGACTCCCCCGAGCCCGCCGCCGGCCCCGCCGCCATGCGGGTGCTCGTGGTCGACAACGACATCGTGCACGCCCGCACGATGGGCGAGGTGCTCAGCCGGCTGGGCCATCACGTCGCCGTGGTCGGAAGCGGCACGGAGGGGAGCCGCCGGATCGAGGGCGAGGCGTTCGACATCGTGGTCACCGACCTGATGATGAACGACATCGGGGGGCTCGAGATCCTGGCCCGCGCGAAGAAGGCGTCGGCGGAGACCGAGGTGATCGTGGTGACCGGGCACGGCACGATCCCGTCGGCCGTCTCGGCGATGCAGCAGGGCGCCTTCACCTACCTGCAGAAGCCGCTCGACATGGCCCACCTGCGGGCGGCGGTGGAGAAGGCGGCCGAGGGGGTCCGCCTGCGACGCCAGAACCTCGAGCTCAATCGCCGGCTCGACGAGAAGTTCGGCTTCGAGGGCGTGGTCGGCCAGAGTCCGCAGATGCTCGGGCTGATCGAGCGGCTCAAGCGGATCGCCCCGACCGACGCCACGGTGCTCATCCAGGGGGAGACCGGCACCGGCAAGGAGCTCGTCGCGCAGGCGGTGCATCAGAACAGCCCGCGGAAGAGCAAGCCCTTCGTGGCCCTGAACTGCGCGGCCCTGAGCGAGAACATCCTCGAGAGCGAGCTGTTCGGCCACGTGCGGGGCGCGTTCACCGACGCCTCGGCGGACCGGATCGGCAAGTTCGAGTACGCCAACGGCGGCACGCTGTTTCTCGACGAGGTCGGCGACATGCCGATGGCCACGCAGATCAAGCTGCTCCGCGTGCTGGAGTCGGGCGAGATCACGCGGGTCGGCTCGAACACGCCGGTCCGCGTCAACGTGCGGATCCTGTCGGCCACCAACCGCAATCTCGAGGAGGCGATCGCCGCCGGCGGCTTCCGCAGCGACCTCTACCACCGCCTCAAGGTGGTGACGATCGCGATCCCGCCGCTCCGCGATCGGTCGGGCGACATCCCCCTCCTGATCGAGCACTTCGTGAAGCAGTTCGCGAAGCGGCACGGCAAGACCATCAAGGGGATGTCGCTGCCGGCCCGCGTCAAGCTGGGGTCGTTCCCGTGGCCGGGCAACGTGCGGCAGCTGCGGAACGTGATCGAGAGCATGGTGGTGGTGGACTGCGACGAGACCCTCGACGTCGACGACCTGCCGCTCGAGCTCGACCCCGACGCGCCCGTCGTGGCGGCGGAGGCGGGGGCCGCGCCCGACATGGGCGGCGGCCTGGCGGCTCTGGTCGGTCGCCCGCTCGAGGAGATCGAGAGGGTGTTCATCGCCGAGACGCTCAAGCTCACCGGCGGCAATCGCGAACAGGCCGCCGACCTGCTGGGCATCGGCGAGCGGACGCTGTACCGGAAGATCAAGGAGTATCAGCTCACCTGAGCCCCGGGCCGCATGGGACGCATCCACCAACTCCCGATGTCGGTCGTCAATCGA
>JBIIMU010000241.1:0-4784 GCA_044337845.1 Pirellulales bacterium
GGCCGCGACGTCGAGAAGCTCGTGCTCGCCCGGGCCGTGCGGCTGGTGCTCGAGGAGCGGGTCTTCCTCCACGGCGGACGGACCGTCGTGTTCGCCTGAGCGGGCCCGTCAGTGTGCCGCCGCGTCGTCGTCGCGATCGCGGATGTACTTGTGGCACTGCACGCACTTCATGGTGACTTCCATCCACGCCAGCGCCGCGCCGTCGAGGTTCTTCGCCCGTGCCGCCTCGCGGAGCCGGTCGCAGGAGCGACGGAAGTCGGCGCTCATCCGGGCGTAGTCCTCGGTCTGCAGCACCTGCCAGCTGGCGTCTTCGCTCGTCAGCGAGAGCTGCTGGGCGCCGCGGTCGATGAGGTCGAAGTCCTCCACCGCGAGGCCCTCGAGCACGTCCTGCGAGTGGGCGAGCTTGACCCTCATGAACGGGGCCACCTGGTCGGGCTCGGTGGTGGCCTGGGCCGCGATCGCCAGCGGCACGCCCGCCGCCGCGGCCGCGAGGCACGCGAGGGCCGCGACCTCAGTCCGGAATCCCGAAGTCCTCGTTGTAGCCTTGCTGGAGGACGTCATTCTCGTTCCTTTCGTGGTCGAGCAGGTGCGCGGTGAACGCGGCGAAGGCGTCGGCCGCCGCGGTCCACGCCTCCCCGCGAATATCCCGCACCGCGAGCCGTTCGAGCAAGGCATCGAGTTCGGCGAGCAGCCGCGGATGCTCGGCGACCACCGCCCGGGCGGCCGGCGAGAGCCTCGGGATCCGGGCGATCGACTCTTCGAGGTGGCCGCCGGCCTCCTCCTGCGAGAAGTGCCGAAACAGGTATTCCCGCAGCCCGAGCAGGCTCCCCCGGAGTGCCTCGAGGGCCGGTGCGTCGGGGGCCCGGGGCAGCCCGAACTCCGTCCGCAGCGCGAGCAGCCGGGCGTGCAGTTCGTGGTGCTCGGCCAGCATGTGTCCGAGAACCGTCGGGTCGATGCGGGAGAAGCCCATGGCGCCAGCCTCGTCGTTGAATGTGGTTGACACATTCTTCGGAGGGAGGCGGGCCGGGTTCCCTCCGCCGCTCGTTCGCCCGGGGAAAACCCCGGCGGACAGTTCCCGGCATCGCGGGCTCGGGTATAACCGCGGCCGTCCCCCGAGGAACCCTCCATGCTTCGTTTCGTACTCGCGAGTGTCGTCATCGTCGGCCTGGCCCTTCCGGCCGCGGCCCAGAAGGTCGAGGTCGAGGAGTTCACGCTGCCCAACGGCATGCAGTTCCTGCTCGTGCCGCGAAGCGACCAGCCCAACGTGGTCAGCGCGGGCTGGGTCGCCCGGGTGGGGAGCGTGAACGAGCGGCCGGGCATCACCGGCATCAGCCACTTCTTCGAGCACATGATGTTCAAGGGGACCGACACCATCGGCACCCGCGATCCGGCCCGCGACGCGACGTTTCGCGCCGAGCAGAAGGCCGTCCGCGACGAGATCAACCGGCTCACCTGGACGCGGCAGTACGACCGCTTCTTCAAGGGCGAGATCGACGACCCCTGGAATCCCGCCAACGACACCCAGGAGCTCCGCGTGCTCCGGGCCCGGCTCGACGCCCTGATCAAGGCCCAGCAGGGCCGCGGCGACGGCGGGCCCGAGGCCGGCACGATCGTGAAGGACGAGTTCGACCAGGTCTACACGAAGGCCGGCGGCAGCGGGATGAACGCCTTCACCACCTACGACCTCACCTGCTACTTCATCACGGTGCCCTCCAACAAGCTCGAGCTCTGGGCCTGGATGGAGAGCGACCGCCTCTCCGACAGCGTGTTTCGCGAGTTCTACTCGGAGCGCGACGTCGTCCACGAGGAGCGGCGGCTGCGGACCGACAGCACGCCCACGGGCAAGTTCGAGGAGCAGTTCGACTCGATGTTCTGGGCGTCGAGCGGCTATGCCTGGCCCGTGATCGGCTGGCCGAGCGACCTGAACAGCTACACCAATGAGCAGGCCCAGGACTACTGGAACATCTACTATCGCCCCGGCAACCTCGTGGGCATCCTCGTGGGCGACTTCGATCCGGCCCGCGCCAAGCGGCTGATCACCAGCTACTTCTCGCGGCTCGAGCCGGGGAAGACGCCGCCGCCCCCGGTGGTCACGCTCGAGGTCGAGCAGCTCGCCGAGCAGCGGATGAACGCCGTCGGCGAGGTGCCGCCCTCGGTGGAGGTCCGCTACCACACCGTGCCCGCGGGCCACGTCGACTCCTACCCCCTCGACATGCTCGCGGAGATCCTCAACGATCGCACCGGGCGGCTCTACAAGGGCCTGGTGGAGGGGCGCGGCATCGCCGCCGGAGCCCAGGCGATGAGCGACACGCGGAAGTATGCCGGCCTGTTCGCCGTGTCGGCCCAGGCCCGCGGCGAGGCCACGCCCGAGCAGCTCGAGGCCGCCTTGGAGGAAGAGTTGGCCCGCCTCCAGCAGGAGGACATCCCGGACCGCGAGCTCCGCAAGGTGAAGAACCGGGTGGCCGCCCAGAACTACCGCAAGCTCGAGAACAACATGTCGCTGCTGGTGCAGCTGGCGTTCGCCGAGGCGGTGCTCGACTGGCGGGAGATCAACGAGGGGCCGGCCAAGTACGAGGCCGTCACCGCCGCCGACATCCGCCGCGTCGCCAACCGGTATTTCAAGTCCACCAACCGCAGCGTGGCCACCTACCGCCGCAAGGCCGACTGACCCGCCGCCGTGCGGCCCGAGCCTCTTCCCACTCCGCCCCAGGATCCCATGAAAACCTTCCCGCCGGTCCATGCCCTCGCCGCACCGCTGGTCGTGCTCGCCCTCGCGGGCTCGGCCGCCGCGGCCGCCCCGCCCGTGACCGCCGCCCCGCCGGCCGCCGACCGGGCCGCGACCACGATCCCGAGCCGCCCGGAGGAGATCGCCTTCGAGCCGCTGTCGTTCGAGCCCCCCGATGCGAAATCGTTTCGCCGCACCCTTCCCGACGGCACCGTCGTGTACCTCGCGCCGTCCCGCGAGCTGCCGCTCGTCACCGTGTCGATCACCTTCCGCGGCGGCTCGTCGCTCGATCCCGCCGACTGCCCCGGGCTGGCATCGATGACCGCGCGGATGATCCGCGACGGGGGCACGGCGAAGCAGAAGCCGACCGAGTTCGACGAGGCCCTCGACTTCCTGGCCACCGACGTGGGCGTGTCGGCCAACGAGACCTTCACCACGGCCACGATGAACTGCCTGAAGAGCAACCTCGACGAGAGCCTCGCCCTGTTCGTGGAGATGCTGCGGACGCCCGGCTTCGACGAGAGTCGGCTGGCCACGGGCAAGGCCAGGGTGCTCGAGGGCCTCAAGCAGCGCAACGACGACGCCGCGTCGATCATCGCCCGCGAGTGGAAGCGGCTGGTCTTCGGCCCCGAACACTTCGAGGGCGCCGAGCCGACGGCGGCCACCGTCGCCGCCATCGGCCGCGACCGGCTGTCCGCGCTGCACAAGCGGATCATCCACCCCGGCAACGCGATCGTGGCGGTGTCGGGCGACTTCGACGAGGCCGAGATGCTGACGAAGCTCGCCAGGGCCTTCGACGGCTGGGAACGTGGCACGCCCGCCCCGGCCCCGACGCCCCCCGCGGCGACGCTCGCACCCGGGCTCTACCACGTGCCCAAGACGATTCCGCAGGGCAAGGTGCTGATCGGCCGTCGGGGCATCACCCGCGACGATCCCGACGCGATTCCGCTGCTGCTGCTCAACGAGATCCTCGGCGCGGGCGGGTTCACCAGCCGGCTGATGCAGAAGGTGCGGAGCAACGAGGGGCTGGCCTACTCCGTGCGGTCCACCCTGCAGCCGAAGGTCGACTATCCGGGCGACTTCAAGGCCGGCTTCGAGAGCAAGAACGCGACCGTCGCCCTGGCCACGAAGATCGTGCTCGGCGAGATCGACGCGGTGCGCAACGAGCTCGTCACCGAGGACGAGCTCGACACCGCGAAGAAGAGCGTGATCGAGACCTTCCCGCGGCAGTTCGAGAGCAAGCCGCAGATGCTCCGCGTGTTCGTCAACGACGAGTGGACGAAGCGGCCGGCCGACTACTGGAAGACCTTCCGCCAGAAGGTGGCGGCGGTGACCCGGGAGGATCTGCAGCGGGTGGCGAAGAAGCACCTCGATCCGGCGACCATGGCGATCCTCGTGGTGGGCGACTGGGACGAGATCGCCAAGGGCGACCTCGAGGGCCGGGCCACGATGAAGGAGTTTTTCGGGGGCCAGGTGAAGCACCTGCCGCTCCGGGATCCGCTCACGCTGGAGCCCCTGCCCGCCGATACAAGCGGCAAATGATCTGCCGCCTCGCCCTCTTCGCCATCGCCCTCGCCGCTCCCGTGGCCGCCGCGGCCCCGCCGACGATCGTCGCGCCACCGCCGGGCAGTGGCCCGGTCGCCCGGGCCCATACCCGCACCGGCCAGCACCATGGCAGGACCGTGCGGATCATCCGCCGCACGCCCGACGTGATGCGGGAAGACGCGGCCCGCATCAAGCGCGGCGACCTCTTCAGCACGTGGGCCAACGCGGCTGCGAACTAGTCTGAGCGGGAAACGCCCCCCGGGCCGTGGTCCGCATCGCTCACGCGATGGCGGCTTCCTGGAAGCGTAACCGCGTGAGCGGTACGACCGCACGTCCGACAGCCTCGCCTCCTGCGATGCGAGCGGTCGCTGGACTGCGGGGGGAGCCGCGGCCGTAACCTTGCCGCCGCTCCGTCGTTGAAGACTCTGGCAAGGCGTGTGGACATCACTTCCGGGAGACAACCCATGGCACTTCGCATCACCTTCGGCCTGCTGGCAGCCACCTGCGGCGCGTT
>JBIIMU010000242.1:0-4772 GCA_044337845.1 Pirellulales bacterium
TCGCCCTGGCGGCCGCGGACGAGCTCGCCTCGCGTGGCCTCTCGGCCCGCGTCGTCAGCATGCACACGGTCAAGCCGCTCGACGAGGCCCTGCTCGCCGATGCCTTCGGCCGCTTTCGGGCGGTGGCCGTGGTCGAGGAGCACAGCGTGATCGGGGGCCTCGGCTCCGCCGTCGCCGAGTGGCTCGCCCGGCGCGACGGCGGCCACCCGCCGCTCGTCGTCTGCGGCACCCCCGACGCCTTCATCTCGGAGTCGGGCAGCCAGCAGTGGATGCGGGAGCAGTGCGGCCTGACCGGCCCGGCCGTGGCCGCGACGATCCTCGCCCGGCTCGGGGCCGCCCGGTGATCGGCGTCGACTTCGACAACACGATCGTCCGCTACGACGACGTGTTCGGCCGCGTGGCCCTCGACCTGGGCCTCGTGCCGCCCGAGGCCGCCACCTCGAAGACCGCCGTCCGCGATCACCTCCGGGCCACGGGCGCGGAGGATCGCTGGACCGAGCTGCAGGGCGTCATCTACGGGCCGCGGATGGGCGACGCCGCGCTCTTTCCCGGGGTGGCCGAGTTCTTCGCCGCCTGCCGGGCCGCCGGCACGCCGGTGGCGATCGTCAGCCACCGCACGCGGTTTCCCTACCTCGGCGAGCGGCACGATCTCCACGCCGCCGCCCGCGACTTCCTCGCCCGGCATGGCTTCCACGACGAGGCGGGCATCGGCCTGCCCCGAGACCGCGTGTTCTTCGAGGAGACGAAGGCAGGAAAACTCGCGCGGATCGCGGCCCTCGGCTGCCGTGCGTTCGTGGACGACCTGCCGGAGCTGCTCGGCGACCCGGCGTTTCCGGCCGGTGTGCGGCGGATCCTCTTCGACCCGGGCCGCCTTCACGCGCCGCCCGCGGGCGTCGTGGCGGCCGCCTCGTGGTCCGAGGTCGCGCGGCTCGTGGCGGAGGCGCGGCCGTGAACGTGCCGCCGGGCATCGACGAGATCGCGGATCGGGCCACGCCAGTGCTCCGCGCGGCGGGTGTCTCATCGCCCTTCCGGCTCGAGCAGCTCACGGGTGGCGGCAACAACCGCGTGCTGCGCGTCGACTCGGCCGGCCGACCCGTGGTGCTCAAGGCTTACTTCCGCCATCCCGATGATCCCCGCGACCGCCTGCGGGCCGACTTCGGCTTCAGCACGTTCGCCTGGGCGTGCGGCGCCCGGGCCCTGCCGCAGCCGCTCGCCTGCGACCCCGAGGCCGGCATGGCCGTCTACGAGTTCGTCGCCGGGGGCAAACTCGCTCCCGGCGAGGTGACGGCGGCACACGTCGCCGAGGCGGCGGCCTTCTTCCGCGGCGTGAACGAGCATCGCGGTGAGCCGCGGGCCGCCGAACTGCCCGAGGCCTCCGAGGCCTGCTTCTCGATCGCGGCCCACGTGGCGTGTGTGGATCGTCGCGTCGCGAGGCTGGGCGACATCGACACGGCCTCGCCGCTGGGTCGAGAGGCCGCCGAGGTCGTGGCCCGCCGCATCGCGCCGGCGTGGGACCGGGTCGGCGATTCGGTGCTGGCGGCGGCCGGGGCCGCCGCCGACGAGCCGCTCACCATCGGCGACCGCTGCCTGAGCCCCTCCGACTTCGGCTTCCACAACGCGATCCTCGCCGGCGACGGCCACCTGCGGTTTCTCGACTTCGAGTACGCCGGCCACGACGACCCCGCCAAGATGGCCTGTGATTTCTTCTGCCAGCCTGCGGTGCCCGCGCCGCGCGAGCACCGCGCAGCGTTCGTCGGGTCGCTGTCCGATCTCTGGAGCGACCCGGCCGGATTTCGCCGCCGCGTCGATCTGCTCCTGCCGGTCTACGAGCTGAAGTGGTGCTGTATCATGCTCAACGAGTTCCTGCCCGCCGACGGCCGCCGCGCGTTCGCCGGCGCCGGCGGCGATCGGGAGGTTCGCCGCGCCGCCCAGCTCGCCAAGGTCGCCGCGGCGCTCGATCGCATGCACGCCTGACCCGCCTCGGAGCCACCGCATGGCCTACGTCGATTTTCTCTCCGTCGTCCACAAGAGCACGAAACGCGACTACGTGGCGCGGGTGACGGAGTTTCCCAAGGCCGAGGCAGCCAAGCTCGCCAAGCAGTGGGGCAAGGACTACTGGGACGGCGACCGCAAGACGGGCTACGGCGGCTACTCCTACGACGGCCGCTGGCGGAAGGTGGCCGATGCCATGGTGGCCCACTACGGGATCAAGCCGGGCGACCGGATCCTCGACGTCGGCTGCGGCAAGGGATTCCTGCTCTACGACTTCACGCAGGCCGTGCCGGGCGTCGAGGTGGCGGGCATCGACGTCTCCACCTACGCCCTCGAGCACGCCAAGGAGGAGGTCAAGCCGTTCCTCCGCCACGCGAGCGCCGCCAAGCTCCCCTTCGCCGACAAGAGCTTCGACCTCGTGATCTCGATCAACACCCTCCACAACCTCGAGTGCTTCGACCTCTACGACGCCCTCAAGGAAATGGAGCGGGTGGGCCGGCGGCACAAGTATCTCTGCGTCGAGTCGTGGCGGACGGAGGAGGAGAAGGTCAACCTTCTCTACTGGCAGTTCACCTGCCAGATGTTCTGCTCGCCGCAGGCGTGGGAGTGGTGGTTCGCCCACACGGGCTACACCGGCGACCACTCGTTCATCACCTTCGAATAGCCTCTCCGCTCGGGGCTGCCCGTGCCCGTCGCCGGACGCTCGCGGATGCCATCGTGGCATCCGCTCGCTGCATGTCCGCGGCGCTTCGCCATCCTGGCTTCGCTTGCTCCCATAGCCCGGCTCCCGGGCACGGGCAGCCCCTCGCTGAGCTCTTCCGTTCGGGCGGCGTGCGTCACCCGACAGCGAGCCTCCGCTCTGCCCGTGGCGTCGCTGTCGAGGTATTCTTGGCGAGGAAGGACCGCTGATTCATGAAGACCCGTGCCGCGATCCTGGTCGAGCAGAAGAAGCCCCTCGTGATCGAGGAGGTGGAGGTGCCCGCGCTCAAACTCGGGCAGGTGCTCGTCAAGGTGCTCGCCAGCGGGATCTGCGGGTCGCAGATCGGCGAGATCAACGGCGTGAAGGGGCCCGACCGGTTCCTGCCCCACCTGCTCGGCCACGAGGGCTGCGGCACCGTGCTCGAGGTCGGCGAGGGCGTCCGCACCGTCAAGCCCGGGGATCGCGTCGTGCTCCACTGGCGGAAGGGGGCGGGCCTGGAGTCGGTCACGCCGACCTACGGCTCGCGGCTCGGCACCGTGAACGCCGGCTGGGTGACCACGTTCAACGAGCACGCGATCGTGTCGGAGAACCGCGTGACCGCGGTGCCGGCCGATTTCGACGTCGAGGCCGCGGCCCTCTTCGGCTGCGCGATCACCACGGCCTTCGGCGTGGTGAACGCCAATGCCCAGGTGGCGATCGGGCAGTCGGTGGCCGTGTTCGGGGCCGGCGGCATCGGCCTGTCGATCATCCAGGGGGCGGCGCTCGCCGGCGCCCATCCGATCATCGCCGTCGATCTCTTCGACAACCGGCTCGACCTCGCCCGCACGCTCGGGGCCACCCACACGATCAACTCCCGGTCGGCCGACGCGGCCGCCGAGATCACGAGGATCGCGGGGGGCGATGGGGTGGACGTGGCGATCGACAACACGGGCAACGTGGAGGTGATCGCGCTGGCGAGCCGGCTGACGAGTGCCCGCGGTCGCACGGTGCTCGTGGGCGTGCCGCCGAAGGGTGCGACGGCCGCGATCTCCACCCTGCCGCTCCACTTCGAGAAGCGGCTCGTCGGCTCGCACGGCGGCGAGAGCCGTCCCGAGGTCGAGATTCCGCGGTACGTGCGGCTCGTGCAGGACGGTCGTCTCTCGCTGGCCGGCGTCGTGGGACGCCGCTACCCGCTCGACGGGGTCAACGAGGCGATCGACGACATGACGAGCGGGCGGATTGCCGGCCGGGCGATCGTGCGGCTCGCCGACGCCTGAGCGGTCTTTCTTTCGTGCGGAGCGCGTCGATGGCCGAGGCTGGCGGAGTGCTCGTGATCGGTGCCGACGGGATGATCGGCGCCAGGGTCGCCACGAGGCTCGAGGCCGCCGGGGTGCGGGTTGTGCGGACGAGCCGCCGCGGCACGTCGGGCGCGGTGCCGCTCGACCTCGCCGCCCTGCCCGGCGACTGGTCGCCCCCCGCGGGCATCGGGGCCGCCGTCCTCTGCGCCGCCGTCACCTCCACGGAGGCCTGCCGGTCGCGGCCCGCGGAGAGCCGGCGCGTGAACGTTGAGGCGCCGCTGGAGATCGGACGGCGAGTCGCCGCCGCCGGGGGGCGGATCGTGTTTCTGTCCACGAACCTGGTGTTCGACGGCAGCGTGCCCTTCGTGAAGGCCGGTGCGGAGCGGTGCCCCCGTTCCGCCTACGGCCGGATGAAGGCCGAGGCAGAAGAGCGGCTGCTCGCCCTCGGCGGCGCGGCGACCGTGGTCCGGCTCACGAAGGTGGTCGGCCGCACGCTCCCGGTGATCGATGCCTGGCGATCGGCCCTCGTCCGGGGCGAGGAGGTGCGGCCGTTCTCCGACCTGCCGATGGCACCGGTGCCGCTCGACCTGGCGGCGGGCGTCATCGCGGCGGCGGCCCGCGAGCCGCTCGGTCCCATCCTGCAGGTGTCGGCCCGGGCCGACGTGACCTATGCCGACGTGGCGCGGCGGCTGGCGGCCCGCTGGGGATTCCCGGCCGATCTCGTGCGGCCCTGGACCGTCGCGGAGTCGGCCGCGGGCCTGGAGTACGTTCCCCTGCACACCACCCTCGATGGCTCGCCGGTG
>JBIIMU010000243.1:0-4768 GCA_044337845.1 Pirellulales bacterium
GGCCGAATCTCCGGTGGTCGATGCGGGATCGCGTCCGCGGTGGCCCGGGGGCGAACTGCTGTTCTGGCTGGCCCACGCCGCCTTCTGGGCCGGATCGTACGGGGCCACCCTGCTCGTGATCCGGGCATTCGCGCCGGCGGTCACGTCGCCGCCGGGGCTCGCGGCCGCCGAGGCCGGGCTCTGTTTTCTGGCCACGGCCGCGATGCGGTTGTTCTCCCACCGCGAGTCACTGCTGCTCCGCCTCGGCGTCTCGAAGATCGGCGTGATCGCCGGCGGCGCGATCCTCTCGGCGGTGCTGATCACCCTGCTGACGTTCGCCCTCGGCCGCGCGTTCGGCGGCACCGCGGAGCCGCGGCTGGAACTCGTCGCCAGGCTCGTGATCAACCTCAGCCTGCTGGGCAACTGGTGCGCGCTCTACTTCGGCTACCAACTGATCAACGAGCGGAACTCGACCGAGTTCCGGGCGATGCAGGCGGAGTCGCTGGCCCTCCGCAACGAACTCCAGCACCTCCAGGGGCAGATCAGCCCGCACTTCCTCTTCAACGCCCTCAACACGGTGATGGCCTGCCGCGACGATCCGCAGGCGATCGACACCGTGACCCAAGCGCTCGCCAACTACCTGCGGTTCCTGCTCAGGCCCGCCGCGACGCTCGAGCCGCTGGGGCGGGAACTCGACGCCCTCGAGGAGTATCTCACGGTGCAGGGCATGCGGTTCGGCGCCGGCCTGGAGACGACGATCGACTGCGATCTCGAGGCCCGTGGCGTGCAGGTTCCGCCCGTGATGGTGCAGCCGTTGGTGGAGAACGCGATCAAGTACGGCGGCCAGACGGCCGATCGCCCGATTCGCGTGCAGGTCTCGGCGCGCCGCGAGGCCGACACGCTCGTCGTGCACGTGGCCAATGCGGGCCGGTGGGTGCCGGCGGGCGGTCGCCAGTCGACCGGCACGGGCCTGCGGTCCCTGGAACGGCGGCTGCGGATGCTCGTCGGTCCGGGGGCGACGGTCACGCACCGCGAGGATGACGGCTGGGTGCGGGTGGTGATCCGGGTCCCGATCATGAAGGTCGCCGCCGGCGAAGGAGTGGAGCGATGATCACGGCCCTCTTGGTGGACGACGAACCGCGGGCAATCGACCGGCTGGCGACGCTGCTGGAGACGTTCAGCGGCGTCGAGGTGATCGGCACCGCGCAGGACGTCGGGGATGCGGAGCGGTTCCTCGCGGGCCGGATTCCGGACGTCGTGTTTCTCGACATCAACATGCCCGGCCGGCTGGGATTCGACCTGCTGGCCAGCGTGCCCCCCGGCACCCGGATCGTGTTCGTGACGGCGCACGAAGACCGGGCGCTGGATGCCTTCCAGGCCGGGGCGATCGACTACGTGCTCAAGCCCGTCGAGCGCGACCGGCTCGCGGTCACGATCGGCCGGCTGGAGGCCCTTGTGCCCGGTGGCCAGCCCGCGCCGGTGGACGCCGGCGAGCCCACCGACGACGCGGGCGAGGCCTCGGGCGACACCGCCGATGCGGTCACTTTCTCGCTGGCCGGCGGTCGGGGCGTCGAGACGGTCGCCTACATCGACATCGTCTGGGTGGAGGCGGTGCGGAACTACACGCGGGTGCAGGCGCGGGGTCACCGGCCATGGATCATCCGCCGGACCCTCTCGGAATGGGAGTCGATCCTGCCGGCGGGCATCTTCGGCAGGATCAGCCGCTCGCTGATCGTGCAGCTGCCGGCCATCCGCTCGCTGCAGTGGCAGTCCCGCGACCAGACGCTCGTATTCTTCAAGCGCGTCGACGCCCCGCTGCCGATCGGCCGGGCGGCCACCGCGCGGATCAAGGAACTGGCGCACCGCTAGACCCCGCGGGTCAGCCGCAGTCGCCGCAGCGGCCCTTGAGCAGCACCTCGGTCACGGTGCCGATCGCCGCCCGCTGTCCGGGGTCGCGTCGTCGCGGCGACCGGGCCGGGGGCGGGGCCGTGGGCGTGATGGCGACCCGGACATCGTCGAGGCACGAGACCTCGCCGCACGTGGTGCAGAGAAAGTGCGGATGGCCGCGATCCTTGCCGCCGTGGTCGTGGTGGCGGCGAATCTCGAACCGCCAGACGTGATCGCCGAGTTCGACGCGGTCGAGCAGCCGGGCCTCGGTGAGTTCGGTGAGGTTGCGGTAGATCGTGGCCCGGTCGAATCCCCGGCTGGCGAGGGCCGCCGACACATCGGCGTGGGTTCGCGGACCGCGGGCCGCTTCCAGGTGCTCAAGCACCGCCAGGCGGGCCGCGGTGCACCGCAGGCCGGCCGCCCGAATGCGTGCTCGGCAGGCCTCGCTGTCAGGACGGGATGAACGCGCCATGCGTCCAGTCTACCGGCGGCCCGGCAGCGCCATCGGCCACAGCGGCCGACCACCCCCCCGATGGGTTGTTTCTGCGATCCCGGCTCGCGCGCCGTGGTGGACGCTGGGGAGGCGGTTTTCGGGGCCGATTCCACCCTCTGCGGAATGCCGCTTGACTCACCGAACCGCCTCGCTACATTCACGCCCCGGCCCATAGGAAGGGGTCTTCGGACCGACGACCACAACATCTTGCGATAGCACGCAGACGGAGCTGCAGTTTCCCGATCGCCCGACCGGCCCGCTGCGGACGCCTCCCGGTTCACGTGGAGGGCCGCCGCCAGCCGATGATCGAAGACGTGGCTTCTGTACGGAAGTATACTTTTCCGGAGTCCCCTTCCGGCCGCGGCGTTTTCCGTTTCCGAGCACCCGAGGAGCAGTTTCCATGGCAGCGTTCGACGCCTCCACAGCGGTTGGCACTTCGGCGACCCCCACCGCCCCGGCGACCGGGGCCGCGCCCCGCGTCGGACTCGCCGTCCCGCCGACGTTCTGTCCGGTCGAGGCCGAGAGCCCGTTCGACACGACCGAATGGGAGCTGCGAACCGCGGCGATCAAGGGCGAGGACGGCAAGGTGCTGTTCGAGCAGCCGGCCTGCGAGATCCCCGCGGCCTGGAGCCAGCTGGCCACGAACGTGGTCGTGAGCAAGTACTTCTACGGGGAGATCCACACGCCCGAGCGCGAGCACTCGGTCAAGCAGCTCGTGCATCGCGTGGCGCGGACGATCGCCGACTGGGGCATCGCCGACGGCTACTTCAAGACGAAGCAGGACGGCGAGAACTTCTACCGGGATCTCGCCTGGCTCTGCGTTCATCAGCACGGCGCCTTCAACTCGCCGGTCTGGTTCAACGTCGGGCTCTACCACCAGTACGGCGTCAAGGGCGCGCCCTGCAACTGGCGGTGGGATCATGCCAAGCACGACGTCGTCATGCCGGACAATCCGTACGAATACCCGCAGGGCAGTGCCTGCTTCATCCAGAGCGTCAAGGACAACATGGAGGACATCATGGACCTCGCGCGGAGCGAGGCCATGCTCTTCAAGTTCGGCTCCGGCACGGGCACCGACCTGTCGACCCTGCGGAGCCAGCGGGAGAAGCTCGCCGGCGGCGGCAAGCCGTCGGGGCCGCTGTCGTTCATGCGGGTCTACGACCAGGTCGCGGCGGTGGTGAAGAGCGGCGGCAAGACCCGCCGGGCGGCCAAGATGCAGTCGCTCAAGGTCCACCACCCCGACATCATGGAGTTCATCGAGTGCAAGAGTAAGGAGGAGAAGAAGGCCCGGATCCTGATCGAGAAGGGGGGCTACGACTCCAACTTCAACGGCGAAGCCTACAGCTCGATCCTGTTCCAGAACGCCAACCTCTCCGTGCGGCTGACCGACGAGTTCATGCAGGCCGCGGATCGCGACGACACCTGGACCACCCGCTGGGTCACCGATCCCGCCAAGGCCGGACCGTCGTACAAGGCCCGCGAGGTGATGAACCGGATGGCGGAGTGCGCCTGGCAGTGCGGCGATCCCGGGGTGCAGTACGACACCACGATCAACCGCTGGCACACCTGCCCCAACTCCGGCCGGATCAACGCGTCGAACCCGTGCTCCGAGTACATGTTCCTCGACGACACGGCGTGCAACCTGGCCAGCATCAACCTGATGAAGTTCCGCAAGCCCGACGGCCACTTCGACGTCGACCGGTTCACGGCGGCCTGCCGGATCTTCTTCATCGCCCAGGAGATCCTCGTCGATCACGCGAGCTACCCCACGCCGCGGATCGCCCGCAACAGCCACCTCTACCGGCCACTGGGCCTTGGCTATTCCAATCTCGGCAGCCTGCTGATGGCCGACGGCCTGGCGTACGACAGCGACGCCGGCCGGGGCCTGTGCGGGGCGCTCACCGCCATCCTGCACGGGTCGGCCAACCGCACGAGCGCCGAGCTCGCCGCGGCGGTCGGCCCGTTCGAGGGCTTCGCCGCCAACCGCGAGCCGATGCTGGGCGTGATGCAGATGCACCGCGACGCGGTCGAGAAGATCGATCCCTCGTGCCCGAAGTATCTCCACGATGCGGCCCGCAAGGTCTGGGACGAGGTCCTCGACGGCGGCCGCCGGCATGGCTATCGCAACGCCCAGGCGACGGTGCTCGCGCCCACCGGCACGATCTCGTTCCTGATGGACTGCGACACCACCGGCATCGAGCCCGACATCGCGCTGGTGAAGTACAAGCAGCTCGCCGGCGGCGGGATGCTCAAGATCGTGAACCAGACGGTGCCGCTCGCCCTGCGGACGCTCGGCTACGACGAGCCCACGATCGAAGGGATCCTGGCCTTCATCGACAAGCAGGACACGATCGAGGGCGCCCCGGGCCTGAAGGGCCAGCACCTGGCGGTGTTCGACTGCGCCTTCAA
>JBIIMU010000244.1:0-4741 GCA_044337845.1 Pirellulales bacterium
CCGCCCGCGGGATCGCGATCCCGTCCGACACCTGGTTCGTGGCGGCGGTGCACGTGACCACGACCGACGAGATCCGGTTCCCGGACGGCGGCGTGCCGCCGGCGACGCATGCGGAGGAGTTCGCCGCCGCCCGCGAGTGGCTCGCGCGGGCGACCGACGCCACCCGCCGGGAGCGGTCGCCGCGGCTGGTGGGCGGCCCCGCCGTCACCGCCGGCGGCGCGGCGATCACCGCCGACATCCTCCGTCGGAGCCGCGACTGGGCGGAGGTGCGGCCGGAATGGGGCCTGGCCAACAACGCAGCCTTTGTGATCGCGCCGCGGTCGCGGACGGCGGGCCTCCCGCTCCAGGGCCGCACGTTCCTGCACAGCTACGAGCACGCGAAGGATCCAGACCTCAAGGTGCTGGAGCTGATCCTCACGGCCCCGATGGTGGTCACGAACTGGATCAACCTGCAGTACTACGCCTCGGCCGTCGACAACCGCTCGTTCGGCAGCGGCAACAAGCTGATCCACAACGTGACCGGCCAGCTGGGCGTGCTGCTCGGCAACGGCGGCGACCTGATGACGGGCCTGCCGTGGCAGTCGGTGTCGGACGGGGTGGAGCTGCGGCACGAGCCGCTGCGGCTGCTGGTGCTCGTGGAGGCCCCGCGGACGTCCGTGCAGACGATCCTCGACCGGCATCCGGGGGTGCGGGATCTCGTGACCCACGGCTGGCTGACGCTCGTGGCCCGCGAGGGCGACGCGTTTCACCGCTGGACCGCCGCCGGCCGGTGGCAGGTCGAGCGCGCGTGAACACGTCCAGGAAGCCTCAATCGCCTCCAGGAAGCCTCAATCGCGTAAGCGATGAGGACCTGCACCATGCTGCGGTCGTACGGCTCACGCCGTTACGCTTCCTGAAATCACGCCGTTACGCTTCCGACGGCATTCTCACCACGCGGCGGTGAGCTTTTCCCACACGGTCCACGCGCCCACCCCGACGAGGCCGACGATCGACACCGCGAGCAGCGCGTCCCACGCTCGCGACGGCGCGAGCCGCGGGTCGGTCGCCCGCCAGCGAAAAAACGCCACCGCCACGCCGAGCGCCGCGAGCATCGCCGACTGCGCGATCCCGCTGGCGAGCACCATGGCCACGGGCTGCCGCACGAGCACGGCGAGCACCGTCGCCACCAGCACCCACGCCACGGAGATCCGGCGCGACCATGCCGCCCGGGAGCGGTCGTCGCCCGGCAGCCAGCCGGCGAGGATCAGCCCGTCGGCCACCATCCGGGCATTGCCGGCGGCGGCCACGAAGAGCGTGGAGTAGAGCACCGCGAACGCGCCCACCAGAAACGCCGCGCTCGCCCACGAGCCGAACACCGGGGCATACATCGCCCCGAGCGTCCGCACCATCTCGCTGCCGGCCGGCACGAGGCCGAGCCGCCCGAGCGTGGCGGCGCCGAGCAGGTAGAAGCACACCGTCACGAGCGTGTACACCACCATCGACGCCCAGGCGTCGAGCTGCATCACGCGGAGCCAGCCGCGGGCCCGCGCGGCCCACTCGGGCGTGTCGTCGCGGGGCCCCACGGCCGCGCCGTAGCCCTTCTCGAGGCACCAGTAGGGATAGATCATCAGCTCGCTCGCCCCCACGCCGATGATGCCGAAGGTGGCCAGGGCCGTGACGAGCGGCGAGCGGCCGCCGATCGCGGGAGGCGGCGCGGGCACGAGGCCGCTGGCCAGTTCAGGCCCCGAGATCGCCCAGGCCGGATCGAGCTGCAGCATCAAGAGCGCGAGGAGCGTGACGAGCGTGAACGTGCCGACGAGGACCAGCGACACTCCCTCGATGAGACGATAACGGCCGAGGGCGAGGAGCACGGCGGTCACGAGGCCGGTGATCACGCACCACCGCAGCTCGTCGGGCGGGGCCGGCAGGGCGGCGGCGGTGCGGCGGGCGGTGGCCAGCCGCGCGGCGAGCTCATCGGCGGCGGGCGTGTCTCCGGAGCGGCGGGCGGTCGCCTCGGCCACGACCAGCCGGGCGGCCTCGTCGTGGGCCGCGTTCCAGGCGCGACCGTCGGCCGTGAGGGGCATGCCGGCGGCGAGCGTCTGGGCCACGCCGGCCACGATGCCCCCCTGCTGCACCACGATCAGCGCCGTCATCACGACCCACGCCCAGGTGATCCAGCCGCGGCCGGCGAGCCGCGGGCCGGGCACGCGATCGAAGGCATCGAGCGACGTGCGGCCCCAGGTGAGGGTGGTGCGGCCGATCTCCACCTGGGCCGCCACCTTGATCACGCAGCCGAGCAGGATGAGCCAGAGCAGCGCGTAGCCGGCCTGGGCACCGGTGGTGGTGATCAGCTCGCCGCTGCCCACGATGGAGCTGGCGAGCACGATGCCCGGCCCGAGGTGGGCGAGCGACTCGCGGAGCGTCCGCGGCGGTTCGGTCGTGGCAGACACCGTCATCTCACGACCCGACCATCACGTCCTGGGATAGCCGGCAACAAAAACGACATCAACGGTCCGATCATCCTCACGAATCGTGTACAGGCATCGCATGACGCCCAAAGCGACAACAAAGATACCTTCGTGAAGCGGCCGGCCAGCCTGAAAGGGATCCCGCGGCTGCTCGATCCAAAGCGTCACGACTTGATCGAGCGCCTGCTGTGACCAAACAACCGTATAGCGAATCATTCGTCAGAACAGCTACGAAGCCGCAGCAGAACTTCGTCCGTCGTATATCGGTGCTCGGTCGATGCCGCGGACCGCTTGGCACGATCGATGTCGGCTGCTGTGATGCCCGTGACAAGCACGCCGATCGGTCGACCGGCGTGATCGCACACCTCCACGGGACTTCTCGATGCTCGAATGTCTCGTGACTGCTCATCGCTCACGGTAAGGCGAATCATTCCTCAACTCCCTATGAATGCCTGGCTCGGAGCAGAACTCGCGCCGGCAGCACACCACGCCCTTGCACTGCACGCCTGTTCATTATACAGACCAAGAGCGTCAACGCAAGCGTACGTTCAACTCGGATTCACAGGCAGCTGCCGCCGCTGGGGAGCCGCTTGCGGAGGAAGTTCATCCGCTTCTCGAGCGGCAGGGCGAGCCGGCGGCGAATGAGCTCGTCGAGCTGCCGATCGCTCTCGGCGGCGAGTGCGGCCAGCGCCGCCTTGCGGGTCGCCGTGCGTTTCGCCGTCGAACTCCTGCCCCGCCTGGCCATTCTCATTTCCTCCCCGGCCGGCCGCGCGGCGCCGGTTTGGGCCTGGTCGCACGACGCCCCGCGCCACCGATCTGCGCCCGGGTCCGCTCGAGAATCGGCAGCACGGCGACGTCGCGATCGCGACCCGCGGCCTTCTTGCTGGCGATGATGTCGTCGAGCGACGCGATCAACAGCGGGATCCCGCCCACCTCATGCACCGCCGCGCGATCGCGAAGCCCCTCGAAAGATCTCACGCCATGGATCACCGGCATGAAGTCGGCCTGCAGGCCGGTGGCGTCGTCCACGAGGCGATACAGCTTCGAGACCGGATAGAACGGCCGCAGGATGACTGCCTCAAGGTCCGCCGCCACCCGCTTGAGCTTGCCGAGGTTTGCTGTGGTCTCACGGAACATGAAGTCGAAGTCGAGCGTGGTCACGGGGGCGCCGTGCAAGGCCGCGGCGGCGTTCCCGATCAGCACGACCTCCAGCCGCTGCTTCCGCAGGGCGATCAGGAGTGTCGACAGGAGAGGGATGGCGTTCATGGAAGCACCCGTGCGGCGGCGGAGCCTTGCCGCTCTCGGCATGGTACCACCCCGACCGCCGCCGGGAGGACAGCCGTACGGCTCGCGCCGTCACGCTTCCGGGCCGCCTTCAGGAAGCCGCAATCGCGTAAGCGATGCGGACCGAACGCCGCTCCGGTCGTACGGCTTACGCCGTTACGCTTCCTGAAACTCGTACGGGGTCCGCCGTCACGCGTTCGGGCTGCGGGCCCACGCGACCATTTCGGCGAGCCCGTCACGGGTGGTCTGCGGATGCCGGAAGCCTGCGGCCACGATCTTGTCGCACGGAAACACCGTCGTCTCCCGGATGGCGTGGAGTCGTGCCGACGTGAGGGGAAACGATCGGCCCGTCAGCCACTCGACGGCGTCGCCCACGGGCGCCACGGCCGCGGCCACGGCCGCCGGAATCCGCCGCGGCGGTCGGGCTCCCCCGAGGTCGGCGATCGTCGCCGCGAGTTCGGCGAGCGTCGGCGTATCGGGATCCGACACGGTGTACACCGTGCAGCCGACCGCGGCGTTCGCCAGTGCAAACTCGATCGCCGCTGCGAGGTTCGTCCTCGACACGATCGACTTCTGGGTATCGCCGGCACCGATGAGGCAGGGCTTGCCGCTGAGGATCTGCCGTACGAAGGCAGCGAGATTGGCCTCGTTGCCGGGGCCATACACCGGCGCCGGTCGGAGGATCACCGCCTTGCGCGACGATTCCGCGGAAGCCCAGTGGCGCACCTCGGCTTCCGCCCGTGCCTTCGAACTGCCGTAAGGGCTCGTGGTCTCGGCTGGCGCGTTCTCGCCGGTCGCGCCGTCGCCCACCGCCACCGCCTTGATCGTGCTGAGGTGCACGAACGTGTTCACTCCGTGCCGAGTCGCCCACTCGAGCCAGTCCCGGGTGCCACCCACGTTCACCGTCTCGAAGGCTTCGATGTCGGCGGGGCTCGGCCGCGGCACGTGCTGCTTCACTTCGAGGTGCACGATCGCGTCGATGGGGGCCGGCGGACCGTCCGCGAGCACCC
>JBIIMU010000246.1:0-4722 GCA_044337845.1 Pirellulales bacterium
GAGGTTGCCGTCGCGGGCCACGTCCACGTGCCGCTCCCGGCCGGTGATCACGAAGGTGCGGTCCGGGTCGATCTGGCCGCCGCGCTCCGCGAGCAGCTGGGGCATGAGGCTCCGCGCCGTCATGCCCGCGGGCCGCGGCACGCCGGCCACGTCGAGCACCGTGGGGGCGAGGTCGGGAAGCGACACGAAGTCGTCCACGATGCGGCCCGGGGTGCCCCCCGGCACGCGGGCCACGAGCGCGACGGCGGTGCCGTGGTCGTGGAGCTCGCACTTGCCGGCCGGCACGCCCGGCATGCCGTGGTCGCCGCTGGCCACGACGAGCGTGCGGTCGAGCAGGCCGCGGGCCTCGAGCTCCGCCACGAGCGCGGCGGCGTAGGCATCGACCGCCTGCACCTCGCCGAGGTAGTCGGCCACGTCTTCCCGGATCTCGGGCACGTCGGGCAGGAAGGCCGGCATCCGGCCGCGGAGCGACTCCGGGTCGATGCCCCAGAGCGCCCGGCCCGAGCCCTGCACCCAGGTGCGATGGGTGGTGGTGGGGCCGCAGAAGAAGAGCCACGGCGCGTCGCCCCCCTCGTCGAGAAAGGCGCGGAAGTTGTCGCGGATCTGTGCCACGATCGCCGCGCGGGCCTCGGCCACGCTCCGCCCCGCGGCGACCATCTTCGTGGCCTCCTCGGAGAAGTCGTTGGGAAGCCGGCCCGCCTTCTGGAAGGCCCGCCGCTGGCGGCCGAAGGGGGCGTCGGGGGGCTCGCCGGGGCTCCACACCTTGTACGACTTGCCGATCCGGTAGCCCGACTCCTCGAGCAGCAGCGGAAACGACGGGATGGATTCGTCCCAGATCGCGTTGCGGAGAATCGCGCCGCGGCCGCACTGGAAGAAGTGCCGGCCGGCGAGCAGCGCCGAGCGGCAGGGCGTGCACGAGGGGGCGCTCACGAAGGCGTTGCGAAACAGCACGCCCTCGCGGGCCAGGCGATCGATCGCGGGCGTGGAGACGACGTCGTTGAGGCCGGGGCGGCCGTCGAGGCCGCGGTAGCACGACGCGTAACGGCCCCAGTCGTCGGCGAACAGGATGAGCACGTTCCACCGCGGCGCATCGCCGCGGGCGCCCGCCGCGAGGGCCAGCCAGACCAGCATCACCGCCGCGCCACGCCCGTGCATCGGAAGCCTCCCCTCGTGCCGGCAACCGGCCCCGGCATGATAACGCCGCCCGAGGCCCCCGCCGTCAGTCGTCGCGGAGAACCTGCCGGAGCCGGGCTGCGGCGTCGCAGCGGCGTCCGGCGCGGGAGGGGATGGCATGAGCCCGGGAAGCAGCGGCCGAAGTCGTTGAGCTTCGCCAGCCCGTCGGCCACCCGCACCTTGCCCGACTGGAACACGATCTTCAGGCCGTCGAGGAAGCCGTGGATCGTCGGGGGCGAAGGCCCGTGCCCCGCTTGGGCGTCTTGTGGAATCACGCTGGACGCCGCATCAAACACCGCCGCGGGCGGGGCCTCGTAAACCCCGCCCGCGGTCGGGCTTGCGTCTCGTTCTTCCTGTCACCGGGTCTTCCACTCCCGGGGCCCTGATCGTCAGGTCAAGCCAGCGCTGGGCCGAACGTCGGACGACATCAGAGGCTGGCCCGATCAGGTGGATGACGCCGAAGCGCCGCCCTTCTTCGACCTCCGCTGCCGCCAGCCGGCGAACGATCCGACACCGGCTCAGACTCGCATCAGGTCGACTTCCTCCGACGGCCGTAGAGGACGCTCGCGCTGGCGACACCGGCGAAGGCGATCACGTACGTGGAAGGCTCGGGCACTCCAACGACCGTGATGGACTGGCTATCATCACCGTCGGCGCCGAGGTACCACTTCCACAAGGTCGAAGGCGTCATTCCCACCGACGCGAGCGTCTGGCCGCTGTAGGTGGCCGAACCATTGACCGGGCTGTTGCTCGTGTAGCCAGCGGGAAAGTACAGCAAGGGATTCGCACCCCCAAGCTGAAATGCAACGTAGTCTCCGCTCGCCGAAGTTGCCGCGAGGAAAGCGGGGCCGCTGGGAAACACCTGCGTGGTCAAGGCGCCGCCTTCCGTGAAAAACGTCGGCGAGGAAGTGTATCCGTCGAAGTTCGTCGTACCGGTCGTGATGGTTCGCGGACGGATGTACGTCAGTCCGGAGTTCCAAGCCCCATTTATCTGGGTGTTTGCGAAGCCCGTCAGGTTCAGGCTCCCACTCGAGGTGATGACGAGGTCAGGACCGGTGCCGTCGACGGTGAACACAACGCCGGCGAAGGCGTTGCCCGTCAGGCAGGCGGTCAGAAGCAAAAACAGGGATGCAGCACCAAACTTCTTCATGGCAGGGTTACTCAGGGTTAACTAAGAAGAAAGAACGAGAAAGATCGAACGCAAAAACGGGGACAAGAACGGGACACATGAGCGTCTAACCGGTCAGGAAGGCGATGGCGGCCACCGCCGCGGCGAAATGGTGCCGCCGGTCAGCCGATGGTCGTCGTGTCGACGTCCTTCCTTCCACCGTCGCAGCCGCCAGCCGGTGATCGAACCTACGGCTGCAATCACGATCGCGGTCGAAGACGGTTCCGGGACGGGGACGATCAGTGGCGAGCTGAAGGCGTAGACCCGCTGCGTGTTCGCAGCATTCACCGCATTGACGACCATCCACGTGCTCGACGTGCTAGACACTGCCCCGATGATGGGTGTGGCTGTCCCCAACTGATACGGGTTGTAGGCCAGGCCGGTGCTCAGCGAACCGGTCCATGCTGCCACACCGCCGCCATAGACGGTCTCGTTTTGGTCAACATTCACGGGGTTAAGCAGAGCCCCTGCCCACAGGGCCGAACCTGACGTCGCGATCTGAGTGTCATTGATGAGATAGATCGGAAACGCACCGAGCCCCAGATTGGAAACCGCACTCACGGTCGGCGTTGACACCGCGGCTTTCCAGGTGACGGCAGACCCTGAGATGGTGTTCAAGCCAGCACCAGCCGCCTGGCTTTGAGCGAAGTTGTTGTAGTCGGCGATGTCGGTGCTGGTTCCCGTAATCGTGCCCGTGGTAACGAAGGCCAGGTAGTACGTGTCACCCGGATTCAACCCCGTGGGAACGGTGACGATTGTCGCACTGGCCGGTTGGATGGCCAACGTAAAAGCCAGTGCAGTAACGGTGACCGCGGCAAAGATGTTTAAGGACTTGTGCATTATCAAAAACATCATCTACGAGGAACAGAAACGAGACCGGAAGAAGAACGCAATGATTTGTGAAACGTGAGGACTGAGGAATCGCAAAACGGGCTGTTTTCGTGTCGTGGGGATGGGGTTAGCCGATCATCAAGACCGCGATGGCAATCACGGCCGCCCCGATGCCTACCGGGAGCGTCACGAAGGGCTTTGATCCGTTCGAGCCGAACTCGCGGGCCCGCTCCTCGGAAGGCAGTCCGAGCAGCCGCTCGAGGTCGGCCAGGCTGATCGGATGCGACAGCGCCACATCGGCACCGGCCTCCGTCGCCGCCGCCGATTCCACCGCGTTTCGCCGGCCGCGGGCCGCATCGACCACCATGGCCACGGGGATGTCGCTGCATTCGCTTTTCAGCAACTCGACCAGGTCGTGCCCCGACATGTCGTCGAGCTCGGACGCCACGATCCAGGCGTCTACGTGAATCCGCCGGTTGAGCCGGATCGCATCGGTGCCCGCCGAGCGGAGGTGGAGTTGCAGATTGCCGAGCCGTGCGCTCGCGGCCAAGGTCGCGTAGGAGTTGAACTCGGGGTCCACGACCACGACGCTCGGCACGTTGCCGCCGTGGGCATCGAAGGGGGCTGCAGGACTCATGGTCGAACTCCGCGAACACAAAGAAGAACTGGTGGTATGGATCGATGCTTGGTCAGTTGACGCCGGCTGGGATCAGCACACGCCCGCATCCGTCGGCACGTCGGTCGGCATTCGCGTGGCTCGGATCACGTCGAGCGTGATCGGACGCACGAGGTAGCCAGCCACGCCGGATGCCAGCGCCCGCTGCTCGTCCTCGAGGCAGTAGCGTTCGGACACGATGAAGATTCCGGACCGCATGCCGTGGCCGACGCGATCGAGCGAGATCCGCGAGCCCGAGAGCAGCGGATCCACGTCGCCCTGCATGACGTGGGGCGACAGCAGGTCGACGAGGTCGAAGCCCGACATGTCGGGAAGTTCCGCGGCCACCAGCCAGGCGTCGGCACGGAACCGGCGGGAGAGCCGAACGGCCGAGCGTCCATCGACACAGAAGTGGACACCGACCTCGCCGGCCTGCGCGGCCAGTACGAAGTCGCCGTAGCGATCACAGGTTCCATCGACGATCACGATCTCGTTGATGCCGATCGACCGCAGCCAACCGATTGCCGTGTGGAGTTCCATGATCGACTGCCCTTGTGATTGATGTGCTTGTGCTGAACGATGGCCAGGGGGGTTAGCCGGCCACGACCGCGATCACCGCGATCGCAGCCATCACGCAACTCGCGAGCAGCGAAGACATGACGCGGGCTGTACGAGAACCGGACGACAACGGGGGGTAGATCATTGAACGTTTCTTTTTTTGGTGGGGATTCGAAATGAATGAGATGAGGTGGCGAGGTCACACCAACGACACGATCGACAAAAACAAGGCGATGGGGAGCGCACACAGCAGGACATCTGCCTGCGTGAGTGCCCAGCACGCACCGACCGATCGGGATGGCCCGACCACATGGACATGGTTCACGAGCTGTCTCCT
>JBIIMU010000362.1:0-3517 GCA_044337845.1 Pirellulales bacterium
TTGCCCGCCTCGCGGTCGAAGTAGGAGTGCCGCGCCGGAAACACCCACTGCCACACCCAGCTCTGCCCGATGCCCGGGTACTTTCGCTCGAGTGCGTGCGGCACCCGCACGCGTCCCCGGTCGTCGCGGAGCTCATTGCTGTGGTGAACGCGGTTGCGTTCCAGCTGCCGCTCGAGGAGCGTCTTCACCCGCCTCGGCAGGACGGAAACACGATCCTTGTTGCCCTTGGCCTCACGGATCGTGATCTCATTCGTCTCGAAGTCGATGTCCTTGACCCGCAGCTGCAGGGCCTCGTTGAGCCGCATGCCGGCGCCATACAGCAGCAGCGCCACCATCAACGGGACACCCTCCATGTGCGACAGCACCCGGGCCACTTCATCCGGGGTGAGCACGACGGGCAGCCGCTTCGGCCGCCGTGCCCGCACCACGCCCTCGAGCTTGCCGAGGGGACGCTCCAGCACGGCGCCGTAGAGGAACAGCAGCGCACTGAGTGCCTGGTTCTGCGTGGATGCCGATACGTGGCCTTCCACGGCCAGATGCGTCAGGAAGGCGTTGACCTCCGGCAGGCCCATGTCGGCGGGATGACGTTTGCGGTGGAAGAGGATGAAGCGGCGTGCCCAGCGGATGTAGGCCTTGCGCGTGTTCAGCGACAGGTGGCGGGTCGCGGCGGCTTCGGCGACGCGGTCCAGAAGGCGGGGCGGCGGGCGGTCGGCGGGCAAATGACCGGGATGCATGACGCGCTCCTCGAATGGGTGGCCTGGTCCACGCGAGGAGTGTACAAAGAAACAGGTGTCGGACTAGCGGGTGACTCTCGGCGACACGCCACGCCCTTGCCAGCCGAGCCGGATCCCCGAATCACGGGCCGGGAAGGGGCCGTGTCGCGTCGTCGGCCGGCCGTCCTCAGCCGCCGCAGTAGTCGATCGCCCGGGCGATCTCGCTCTTGAGATCCTTGCGGGGCACGATCCGGTCGATGAAGCCGTGTTCCAGCAGGAACTCGCTCGTCTGAAAACCCTTCGGCAGCTCCACGCGGATCGTCGCCTTGATCGTCCGCGGCCCGGCAAACCCGATCAGGGCCCGCGGCTCCGCGAAGCAGAGGTCGCCGAGCGACGCAAAGCTCGCCGCCACGCCGCCCATCGTGGGGTTCGTGAGCACCGAGATGAAGAGCCCCCCGGCCTGCGAGTAGCGGGCCAGCGCCGCCGACACCTTCGCCATCTGCATCAGCGACAGAATGCCCTCGTGCATCCGGGCGCCGCCGCCCGACGCACTGATGATGATCAGCGGCAGCTTGCCCGCCGTCGCCCGCTCCACGAGCCGCGTGAGCCGCTCGCCCACCACGCTCCCCATGCTGCCCATGATGAAGGAGGAGTCGGTCACGCCGCAGGCCACACGCCGGGCGCGGATCATGCCGGTGCCGGTCAGGGCGGCGTCCTTCAGGCCCGTCCGCTTCTGCTCCGCGACGATCCGCTCCGCGTAGGGCTTCTTGTCGCGAAACCCGAGCGGGTCGGCGGGCTTGAGGTCGGCATCCCACTCCTCGAACGTGCCCGCGTCGAGCAGCTGCTCCATCCGCTTCGCCGCCGACACATACCAGTGAAACCCGCACTGCGGACAGACGTTGAGGAGTTCCTCGGCCTCCTTGCGGTAGATCGTGGCCCCGCAGCCCTCGCACTTCTGCCACAGGCCCTCGGGCACGCCCCGCTTGGGCCGCGGCCCGCGAGCAGCGGGCTCCCCGCCCGGTTGCTTCGCGCCGGGCGTCTGCGGCGGCGCCTGCACGGCGGTGTCGGTGGCTGACGCCTGGCGGGTGCGTTCCATGCTCATGACCGGATCGGCGACGCGGGACGGGGCCGCAGGTGGAGGATCGGTTCGCCTGCGGCGAGGCAGCCCGCAGTTTATCGCGGGGACGCTCCCCGGGGCTGCGCCGCTTTCAGCGGGAAACGAACGGCTGCGACGCCGCCTGGTTCACTCCGTCGGCGGGGGCGATCGCCGCGCCGGGCCGCGGCGGCTCCCACTGTGCCGCCACCGGGAGCGCGTCGACGAGACCGGCCTCGGCGTCGAATCGCCACAGGTCGCCCATCGACCGCCCCGACACGAGCCAGGTGACGATCGCGTCGAGCGGCCGCGGCACCACCACCGCCACCGCGCCCGTCGGATGGCGCTTGAAGATCCGCTCGAGCGCGGCCTCGACCCGCTCGCACGCCTCCTCGAGGAGTTCGCCCTCGGGCGGCGCCACCGCCCACGGATTGTCCTGCCACTGGCGGTGCAGCCGCGGCTGCGTGTCGCGGATCTCCTCCGCGAGCCGTCCCTGCCAGAGCCCCATGTCGATGTTGCCGAGCGTGGCGAGCGATTTCGGCTTCAGGCCGCAGGCGCCGCCGACGATCCGCGCCGTCTCTGCCGCCGGCTCGTCGTCCGAGGCGTAGATCACCGCGGGCGGATCTTTCACGAGCATCTCGCCGGCCCGGTGCGCCGCCGCGGCACCGGCCGCGGAGAGCGGCATGTCGAGCGTGCCGCGGATGCGTTCTTCGAGGTCGTAGTCGGTGGCACCGGCTCGGATCACGATCAGATGGTCGGGCACGGAAGGAGATGTCTCCAGGAGGAATGATCAGGCCGCGGCGCGGGCCAGGGCCTCGAGGTCCGCGATCGCACGCCCGTAGTCGGACGCACGCATCACGGCACTCCCCGCCACGATCAGTTCGGCGCCGGCGGCAGCCACCGGGCCGATCGTGTCGGACGCGATCCCACCGTCGAGGCCGAGACGGAAGGATGCGTTGAGCCGGCTGCGGGCGGCCGCGAGCCAGGCGAGCTTGTCGAGGGCGGACGGGATGAACTTCTGCCCGCCATAGCCGGGCTCCACGCCCATCACGAGCACGCCGTCGCACGACCCGAGCCAGGGCTCGAGGGCCTCGACCGGGGTGTTGGGGCTGATCGCGAGGTGCGCCCGGCTGCCGAGCGCCGCGATCGTCTCGAGCGTCGCCCGCGGATCGTCGAGGGCCTCGATGTGAACGGTGATGATGTCGGAGCCGAGCTTGGCGTAGGTCTCGATCGCCGCCTCGGGCTCTTCGATCATGAGGTGCGTTTCGATCGGCACCTTGGCGGACCGTCGCACCGCCTCCACCACGATCGGGCCATACGTGAGCTGCGGCACGAAGCGCCCGTCCATCACGTCGAGGTGCAGGGCCTTCGCCCCGGCCGCCTCGAGCCGCTCCACCTCGCGGGCGAGATGCCCGAAGTCGCACAGCAACAAGGCGGGCAGCACGACGGGACCATGGGCGTCGAGGGTCGCCGAGAGTCGGTCGGTGGCCTGGCCAGCCTGGTGGGACACGGGCGCGTGATGCGGGGGGCGGCGGGCCTCCGGTGGCCCGCGACGCTGGGCCCGATTCTACCAAGTGCCCGCCGAAGCGTCGCTCGTCGTCGGCGGCTCGCGGCCGGATGGCGTGTCGCAAACTCCCGCCACCGATAGACTTGCAGCAAAGGGGAACCGCCATGGCCGCCACGCTCCCACCTCCCGCCGCCGATGGGGTCG